>JAHRWG010000241.1 GCA_019090295.1 Cycloclasticus sp.
GTAAATGCTGGCCGTGCTGCACTGCTTGCTTATACAACACCGTTATGGGTAGCACCGGTGGCACACTTTTTTCTCAAACAAAAGTTATCTATTAATAAAGTGTTGGGTGTTGCCGTCGGTTTATGTGGCTTAATGATATTGTTTAACCCGATGGCGTTTGACTGGAGTAACTGGCAAGTTGTAAAAGGGAATGGACTGCTGTTAATGGCAGCCCTAATCTGGGCTTTGTCTATTTTACATGTGGGTCAACACAAATGGCGGGGCAGTGTTTTAGAGCTCGCGCCTTGGCAAATTATTGTCGCCTTATGCATTACTATTCCATTGGCTTGGTTTGCTGATACAAAGCCAGTTACTTGGAACCGAGAGCTTATCCTCGTTATTTTATATAATGGTGTTTTAGCATCTGCTATTGCACAATGGGCGTCTATTCGAGTCACCCAATTACTACCAGCAGTAACCGTATCATTAGGGTTTCTAATGGTGCCGTTAGCCGGTATTTTCTTTTCTTCTATCTGGTTAAAAGAGCCCTTTACATTAACCCTGGCGATAGGCTCAGTGTTAATTTTACTGGGGCTATTACTGCAGTTAAGCTGGAAAAAGAGTTAAGAACCTGATGTTATTGATAGAGGCGTCAACGCTTCTGCTTCAATAAACACTCGCTTAACAGGAGGGCAACGCTGCTTTATTTGTAGGTCAATAGAAGCAATGGTCTTTTCAAGCTCACCAACCAGCAGATTGTCTTTAAAATCTGCGTTGATGGTTACTAAGACAAAATCAGGCCCCATATGCATGGTTAATAACTCATTAATGTTGTCAACGGCGGTGAACTGCTTAATAATCTGACGTATGTCGGCCACTAATTCGGGATTTGCACTTTCACCAATTAGTAAGCCCTTGGTTTCGTAAGCTAGCCAAATGGCCGTGCTACCAAGAATGAGTCCAATAAGAACGGATGCCAAGCCATCATAAATGGGGTTGCCGGTATAGTAGGAGGCTGCTATGCCAATGAAGGCGATAACTAGCCCTAACATTGCAGCAGAATCCTCAAATAAAACCACAAACATTGAGGGATCTTTGCCACGTTTGACTGCATCGATATAGCCCCACTTCCCTTTACCACGAGTGAACTCTTGAAAAGCAAAAAACCAAGCGGCTCCTTCAAAAAGTAAAGCGAAAGCCAAGACAAAAAAACTAAGTGTAGGATCACTTATCTGCTGAGGGTTAAGGATATGGTGCACGCCTTCATAAATGGAAACGCCAGAACCGACAGAGAAAATAAGAATAGCAACAATAAAGCTCCAGAAATAAATCTCTTTTCCATGACCAAACGGGAATTGCTTGTCGGCAGGCTTACTGGCTTGTTTTAAACCATGTAAAAGAAGAACTTGGTTGCCGGTATCTACCAGTGAGTGAATGCCCTCTGATAACATGGCGGAGCTGCCCGAATAAAAAGCTGCAATGAATTTAGTAATAGATATTAGAGTATTGCCTGCTAAGGCTGCATAAATAACCTTTTTCGTGGATGAAGACTTAAGGGGTGCGATAAGTGTTAAGTACGATAGTGTTACTGTATTCTAGAAAGTAGTAAAGGTGATTTAAAAGAACGTTAAATAAGTGTCCATGGCGCGACCGATAAGGTGCTTTACAATAATTTTTTGTAACCAGTTATTGCATGTGCACACGTCCAGTTAAGGCGTTATATTGTATAATTCAAAGGTAATGTTATCTTGTGGCGAAAAATCAAAATAGGTCAATATGAATCAAATTAAGGCATGGTTTTGCCGGATATTCTCAAACCCAGAGGTCCTTGTTTTAGTGGGGACTTTATTAGTGGGGTTCTTAGCTATTTTTTGGGCCGGAGATGTTTTATCACCAGTGTTGGCTAGCATTGTTGTGGCCTACTTGTTAGAAGGTATCGTCGTAAGATTACAGCTACTAGGAATGAAAAGAAGATGGGCCGTTATAGGCTCTTTTAGCTTGTTCATTGCACTGCTATCGTATGCGATATTTGGTTTGGTTCCCTTGTTGTCTATTCAAGCTGTGCAGCTTGCTCAGCAGCTACCCAATATGTTTCAGCAAGGCGTTGAAATCTTTATGGCATTGCCAGAAAAGTATCCAGAATTTGTTTCAGAAGAGCAGATTGAGTTAATCGCGGCCCAAGCAAGCAGTGAGGCGGTTAAGTATACTCAGGAAGTCGTTTCCTTCTCCGCTGCGTCTGTTTTAAGTTTGGTGGTGCTCGTTATTTATTTGTTCTTAGTGCCGATGATGGTTTTCTTCTTTTTAATGGATAAGGTGCAAATCCTCAGCTGGTTTACCAGCTACTTACCCAGCAATAGACGCTTAACTAGAGAAGTTTGGGCAACGGTTAATCAGCAAATTGCTAATTACGTTAGAGGCAAGGCCTGGGAAATTTTAATCGTCTGGTGTACTTGTTTTATTGCATTTAAGTTACTGGGTTTGGACTACGCTGTATTGCTGAGCTTCTTGGTCGGCTTATCAGTGTTAATTCCTTATGTGGGGGCGACCGTTGTTACCATCCCAGTCCTTTTGGTTGCATATGTTCAGTGGAATTTCAGTAATGAATTTTTATACTTAATGAGCGTATTCTTTATTATTCAAGCGCTAGATGGCTATGTTCTGGTACCCTTATTGTTTTCAGAAGTGGTCAACTTACACCCCGTAGCGATTATTGTAGCGATTTTGTTTTTTGGGGGTATTTGGGGATTTTGGGGCGTATTCTTTGCTATCCCTCTAGCCACATTAGTACAAGCAGTTATGGTCGCTTGGCCAAAAGAGCCCATCGCTTTAGTCGAATAATTAAACGTTATAAATCAGGATAATATGAACATTAAACCTATATTTCTTTGTGTGACCATGTTGGCGGCTTGTACGGCCAGTGCATTTGAATTGCCGAGTTTTGGGCAATATTTTCTTAAAAACAAGATGACATCGGAGGCGGCTCAACTACGCGACTCAACGTTTGAAATTGATGTCAGTATGGCTATTTTAGAGAGTAAGGCACTAACAAAGGACGCGCAGATTACCGTGTCACGAACTGGAGACACCGTGTTAATTGTTGGGCAGGCAAAAACAGCGGGATTAAAATCACGTATTCAAGAAATAGTATTGGAAGCTGCAAATTTACAATGGACGCAAGGTGATGTGAATAATGTTGAGCCATCTAACGCACAAGTGTGCGGTAAGAAAGCCGCTAAGGTGGCTGCTAATGATAGGCGGCGTTTTAATTTAAAAACGGCAGAAGAGTGTAGCACCGTTAACCGTTTTTATAATGAGGTTGAAGTAACTGAGTTAATGGGCGCAATAGAGCAAAGCGATGATGATTTATTGCGTGCGACTATTTTGAATCAGCTGCTCCATGCGCGACTTATTGAAAAGGCGGGTACGGTTAAGGTGGTTGTTAGTGATCATAAAGCGTACCTATTAGGTAGCCAGTTAAATCAATCAGCAGCTGAACAAGTAACTGCTTTTGTCAATACAGTGCCTAATGTAAGCAAAGTCATTCCTCTGTTTAGGTTTTAGAGAGTAACCACCTGCGGCTTAATTAAGCCGCAGGTGTTGCCTATTATAGTTCTTTAACGGCCGCTAATACCTCGGCTATATGTTCTTTTACTTTTACTTTGCGCCACTCTTTAACTAACACGCCATTAGTGTCAATTAAGAATGTACTGCGCTCTATTCCCATGTGTTCTTTGCCGTATAATTTTTTTAATTTAATAACGTCAAACTGCTTGCATAGCGCTTCTTCTGGATCGCTGATTAGTTCGAAAGGGAAATTATGTTTTGCCTTGAAATTGCTATGAGTTCGTAGCGAGTCGCGCGACACACCAAAAATTTCTGTATTAGCCGTTTGAAATTCGCTGTAATGGTCACGAAAGTCTTGTCCCTCTTGAGTGCAGCCAGGCGTGTTATCTTTAGGGTAAAAGTAGATAATGATATTTTTACCTTTAAGGCTAGCAAGTGTCATTGCCTCATCAGCGGTTGTGACACAAACAAATTCTTGAATAGCTTGGTTTAGTTGGCTCGTCGTCATAAAAGTACCTTTCCCTGAAATTAAGTCATGTAAAAGAGGTGTATTTTAGCAGACAGATTTTTAGTCTGTCGCATTGATGCATGTATAATATCCACTTGATTTGTTCTTTAAATAGCAGCATATTTGTAAAGAGCAGACACTTATTATATTTAAATTGGATTTGACTATGTTTCAAGGCAGTATTGTTGCACTCGTAACCCCTATGCATATTGATGGCTCATTAGATGAGGCAAGTTTAAAAAGGCTGGTTGAATTTCATATAGAACAAGGAACCGATGCGATTGTGGCTATGGGCACAACAGGTGAGTCGGCAACCCTTAATGAAAAAGAACATTGCCATGTGATACGTAGCGTTGTCAATATAGTCGCTGGCCGTATACCGGTTATTGCAGGGACAGGCGCAAATTCAACCTCTGAAGCTATTGCTTTGACAAGCTGTGCAGCAGAAGCAGGTGCGGATGCTTGTTTACTGGTAACGCCTTATTACAATAAACCGACTCAAGAAGGTTTGGTCTTGCATTACCAAGCCATCGCTGCAGCGGTGGATATCCCTCAGATTTTATATAATGTTCCAGGTAGAACAGCCTGCAATATGCTGCCCGAAACGGTTGCAAAACTGGCAAGTATACCGAATATTATTGGGGTTAAAGATGCCACAGGCGATTTGACTATTGGTCAAGCGCTTATTGATTTAGCCAGCGATGATTTTGCCGTTTACTCAGGTGATGATGCGACATCTTGTGAGTTGATTTTGATGGGAGCTAAAGGCTCAATTTCTGTTACCGCTAATGTCGCACCGGCTAAGTTGCATCAGATGTGTGAAAAAGCACTGGCTGGAGATGCAGAAGGTGCAAAAGCGATTGATGAAACACTGCAACCCTTACACCGTGACTTATTCATACAATCCAGCCCGATACCGGTTAAGTGGGCAGTGTCAGAGTTAGGGTTTATAGAGCAAGGCATACGCTTGCCAATGACATGGCTATCAAAGGACTGTGAAGAAACGGTCAAACAAGCCATGAGCATGGCAGAATTAAATTAATAAAAGGGTAATTGAATGAATTTGAATGCAGTTTTATTGAAGCTTTTTTGTGTCGCCATGGTGTCGTTTTCCTTGGCAGCTTGTAGTTTTTTACCGTCAACAGAAGGCATCCTGTCTGATGAAAAGGA
>JAHRWG010000242.1 GCA_019090295.1 Cycloclasticus sp.
AAGAGACAGGTCATATGCTACCTCCAACGCTACTGGCCTTGTAACCTCTTTAGACCTATGAAGCCAACCCTTTTGAATAATTTCTGGAGACGTAAAATAAACCCCAAATACGCAAACACCAAAATCTGAAAGGGTTGCTTTTGCTCTCGGAAGTAAACTAACTCTTAAGGCATCCTCTGAAGCTGCACGCAAACGCCCCGTTCGATGTTGCAAGCCCCAATTCCAAATGGAAAGCGGAGTCATCATCAAATCAGTAGGCATATCAATATGACGATCATACTTTTCTAGGACATCAAACTGATTATGAACCAATATAGAGGAAATAATAATCTCTTTGAACTCCCGAATAGTTAATGTTGCATCTAATCTATAGTCTTTTCCACCGTGTCTTTTTATCTTCGTTCCTGTTACAACACCTGGTGCAAAAGGTTTAAATTCAGCCTGAATTGTTCCGAAGCTACGTTCAACGATACCTTTTGCATCCCCTCTATAAGGGGGTGTGTTTTCTATCCGAACGGAAAAGCTACTCTCTAACGATTCAATTTGATGCCCAAGAAGTTCCCCCCTATCTGCTAAAATTGCATCGGGCAAACCAACAATAGGCCATTCATTTTCTGTAATTTCAAACCCATAATGTTTACAGTAATCTACTTTATTCGTCATGGCTAAAGTAAGTGCCTGCATTGCTGCCGCATATGATGGGTTCTCAAACCCAATATAAAAACCAGCAATCATCCTGCTAAATACATCAATTACCATGTATATAACCGGTCGGCCAACAATATTCCGTCTATCGCTATCTGAAACCAGGTAAATATCCGCTATGGTCGCATCAATCTCGAAACGAGAGCCTGGCCCAAAAGCTTGGGTATTTGCTGTTGAACTAAGAGGTCGAATATCTTTTTTATAATCGGCTTTATTTGAACGTTTCTGGACTTTTTCAACCTGACTATATTCACGCTTATAAAAATGCAGCATTTGCCAATTTGTTGGAACCTCTGACTCAGGGACATCAGGGTAGTAATTTTCATAAAGATCTTTAAAGCGGCGGTGTGCATATGGAAAACTACTCCCAGAGTCTTTTAATAGATATTTATTAATCGCAATTCGAAACAGACGCTCTATTTGCTCATCAATAGCAACCCCAACTCCAGGCATGAATTTTCTGGGCCTTCCAAGCTTCTTACCTTTTGCTATACGCTTTTTACCCTTTCCTCCAGAGTTTTTATAATCAGGAATTAGGGCGTTAGGCGTCTGGCCTCTCTGCCAATAACGACGAACAAGTTTGTATAACGTTTGCTTAGTTGATTTTTGAGTCCCAATTATTTCATTTATCCGTGATGAGCGTACTTTTGGATCAAAATACTGCGGATCATCTACAATCGGCCTTATCAAATCATAATTGCTATCGCGCTTTATTTGTGCGGAACTCCCGCGTTCTGGTGTTATAAAAGCCAAATCTGCGAAAGGATCAGCCTTTCTCACTAACTTTTCTTTATCAATAGCTTCCATAAGTTCATTTATGTAAACCAGTGATGGAAAAGCAGCTGTATCTTCAACACGAATCCATATAGCTTGGTCAATTATAAAAGAGAGAATCCTATATAAATGCCCCTCATAGCTGACCACTTCATTTATTCGAAACATAAAGCGCCTCCATTAGCATATGTGTGTCCGTTTGAATTAGGTCACCTGCTACTAACTTTATAATCGGCTTATAAATGTCAAAAAGGAAACATCTCTTAGATAGTAACTGCCTTATTTCTCTTAATGATTCACCTAGCGGCAATCCATAGGCAACATCTATAGATTTCGCAATATTAAGCAGTGTACTTTTAGGGGTTTCTTTAAATTGGTGAGCATAAAACTGCACCCTCTGAAGTATTTCATCATCATCAATTTCGTCTCGCTGAGCAGGGTACAGCCAATTTATGTTCTGAAAAACAGTGCTCGGTATGTCTTGTTCCGTTATCAGAAACCAAGCAACTTCTTTCTTAACCCAGTACCGGCGCTCCAATTCAAGTTTTTCTACGGTTCGTGGATCTGAAAGCGCCTCAACGTACTTAGCTTGTAATACAAACTTAGGATTTTCTGGGTTATGGGAGTTCACGAGAAAGTCTGAAGACATATATTGCAGCACTCCTGCATTAGCTGGATGCACTATGCCAGCTTCTTTAGCAAGCTCGAGAGTAACCTCTAATTGGAGCGGGAATTGCTCTCTAATTTCTTCTGTGCTGGAATGCCACTCCAAGAGAAGAAATACTGCCAGCTCAAGATCAGAAAATAAATGATGAGTTCGTTGAGACTTGTGACCAAACACCCTATGTGAACGTCCTTCAGATGGCAGATCTCTAACGGTCAACCAAGGTTTGTAGTCTTGATTTCTACCTGAACCACGGCCTTCTTTAATCCAACGTTCATTTTTAGCTACAGAATTACTGTACTTTTTCCTTGCCATTAAAACTTCTCCGTTATTGCTCCCCACTAAGCTTAACTAGAGTAGATATAGTATGCAACTTTATTACTAGGTATGATTCTTTAATACTTAGTATGAAACTTTATTACTCGACGACAACAAAAGACTAACTGCCCTTATCTTTTATTCGACCGTAACAGATTTTGCTAGATTACGTGGCTGATCCACATCAGTCCCCTTTATGACGGCCACATGGTAAGCCAGTAATTGTAGTGGGATAGTGTAAATAATCGGTGCGATGACATCGTCGATTTCAGAAACCCTGATAATGCTTAAACCTTCTGTTGCCTCAAATGGCGCGTGTTTATCGGCAAATACATACAATTGCCCTCCTCGCGCTTGGACTTCTTGTAGGTTTGATTTTAGTTTTTCTAGCAAGTCATTATTTGGCGCTACAGCGACAATAGGCATGTCCTCATCAACTAGGGCGAGTGGGCCATGCTTTAGCTCTCCAGCGGGATAAGCTTCTGCGTGAATATAGGAAATTTCTTTAAGTTTCAACGCGCCTTCCATTCCAACGGGGTATTGTTCACCGCGCCCTAGAAATAGAGCATTATGCTTGTCTTTAAATTGCTTGGCGAATTGTTGAATTTCTTTATCTAGGCGCAATACTTCTGCTACTTTTTCTGGCAGTATTTCCAGTTGCCTTATAATATTTATTTCTGTTTTGGCATTGATCTTATGGTGTCGACCTAGTGCAACGACCAATAAAAGTAACGCAACCAATTGCGTGGTAAAGGCCTTGGTTGAAGCCACTCCAATTTCTGGGCCAGCATTAGTCATTAAGTGCCATTGCGACAGACGAACCAACGAGCTTTCTGGCACATTACAAATAGACAAGGTATGTGCATACCCCAGCTCAGCTGATG
>JAHRWG010000243.1 GCA_019090295.1 Cycloclasticus sp.
CATAGCCACCACCATGCAAGTATAAAACAACCGTTTCTTTGCTACCTAACTCAGCATCATGCCACTCACCAGGAACACCGCCCAATGCTGCCAATTTTCCTCGCTCGCACTTAACGCTCATCGCTGACATCTTATTCATCGATTCCCGTTCCTTGGTCAAGTCACCACTTTTTGCAAATTTCTTTTTAACGGTCATTCGTAGGAACACTGCCAATAATTGACTTCGTATACTCGCCATTTCTTCTCCCTTATTATCTATTTTTTTATTACTAAGATTACTACTCCTGCATCACAGGCGGCTTACCCGTTGATGCTCAGTACATGACATCAAGAATATAGCTTTTTTCTAATATTTGATATCTTTACCTTAAAAAGTATTTAATAATGAGTGTTAGAATTTATAAATAATTAAAATAAACAATTAGAACAATAACTAAGAGGCGGGAATGTCAAATATATCGAAAACAATTAGAGCACTGAAAAAGAATGGCGGTAAAGAACCCCGTATTATTATTATGGGTGCCGGCATGTCTGGTATTTTAATGGGCATTAACTTATTAAAAGCTGGTTTAACAAATTTCACCATTTATGAAAAACGCCATACAATTGGTGGCACATGGCGTGAAAACACCTATCCTGGCATCGCTTGTGACATCCCCTCTTACTTTTACACCTACAGTTTTGAGCCCAATCCAAATTGGACACGGCGCTTTCCGCCTGGTTCTGAAATTCAGGCCTACTTCGAACGTGTATTTGAAAAATATCAATTAGCCAGCCACACCACCTTTAATGAAGAAATTATCAACACCCAACATAAAGATGGTCAATGGCATATTGAAACCGCCAGTGGTAAGGCCGATACGGCAGATTTTGTTGTCGCGGCCACTGGTGTTTTGCATAAAATAAACCAACCTGCTTTTGAAGGCTTAGAAAATTTTAAAGGTGACACCTTTCACACTGCGCGTTGGAACCATGACATCGAATTAAAAGATAAAAAAATTGGTATTATAGGTGGCGGTTCCACTGGGACCCAGATGATTGAACCTCTCTCAAATGTAGCAAAAAACCTCACTCTATTTCAACGTACGCCTCAGTGGATTTTCCCAATCCCAGATAAGGCCTATTCCTCCCTATGGATCAAAGCAGTTAAACGCTTCCCAGCCCTTGGAAAAGGTCTTTATCGCATTTATAAGTTTATGCAAGAACGAACCGTGGGCGTTGCAACTATTAAACCGGGCTGGAATCGTTCCATACTGAACAAGGCCTGCCAATGGAATTTAAACCATGTAAAAGACCCTGCGTTACGCGCCAAACTAACCCCTAATTATGAGCCCGGCTGTAAGCGTTTAGTAATGTCCACATCATTTTACCCCGCTATTCAAAAACCTCATTGCGCGTTAGTGACCGAGGGCATAGACAAAATAGAACCCAACGGCATTCGCACCAAAGATGGCGTGTTGCATGAATTAGATATTATTGTCCAAGCCACTGGATTTGATGGCTTTGCTTTTATGCGCCCGATGACCATGCAGGGGTCGAATAACACAACCTTAGCCAGTGCATGGGAAAATGGCCCTCGTGCTTTCCGCGCCATTACTATTCCTAACTTCCCTAACTTTTTTATGCTGAATGGCCCCAGCAGCCCTATTGGGAACTATTCCCTTATTGCCATCGCTGAAACACAAAGCACCTATATTATGCAGTGCATACAAAAGTATATGGAAGGCGGCTTTGACTATATTGAACCTAAACAAGAAGCCGTGGATAGTTTTTACGAAACGGTCCACAAAGCCTTACCGGGTACTATTTGGACCACCGGCTGCCAAAGTTGGTACTTAGATGATAAAGGCGTGCCTTTATTATGGCCATGGTCACCACAGCGCTATGCAAAAGAAATGAGTCAGCCAAATTTCAATAATTACCACTTGCAGAAGGCTTAATATTGTCTTTAACAACCCATGTAGGCTGACTTCTAATAAAAGCCGTTATCAATAAAAAAGGCCACGTAAAATACGTGGCCTTTTCAAAGAAAAGTTAATGAGTCTCTACTTTAAACCGAATGATTGCCTAATAGATGCGGCATAGTTCTTTGCATCTTCAGTCGCATCAGGTAAGTCAGTTAAAGCAGCACAATAAGCCTCCATTGCTTTATCTGCCAATAGTTGCCATTTATCGACCCAGTCTTGAATAATTTCTTTATTACCATCATTGGTGAGCATGAATGAGACTAATGATTTTGTTTGCCTATTATGCCGATCTGAATCGCGTAATTGTGCATCAGATAACAGCGATAGTAACGTATCCCCATTAATTCGAGCCGCCTCGCCTAATTGCCGTTGAATACATGCCTCTACCGCTGGCTTAACAACAACATCAAAGGCAACCGTTGCTTCAGCCCAGTCCCACGTCACCAATGCTTTTTCAACTAATTCTCTAAACCCTTGCCACTCATCACCTTCTTCCCAACAAGCTCTTTCATGTTTACCAAAGCCTGCTTCAGGCCATGATTTACTTAGTTCGTTCGTCCTGTAGGCAGTATGAGTGACCCAACGCAAATGGTCTCCTGACTGGTACGTCGCTAAATTTGTAATCGTGCTTGATGGTGACATTTGATGTAAATAAGCAGCAGCCATTTGTAGAGAGTGATAAAGATACCTCGCAGGGGCATACACGCGGGCTAAAGTATCTACCCACTCATTAGAAATCATTTGATCGTTACCACGCTCACTAAATTGGTTCAACAAACCTGTTACATACGCTTCTTGCCCTTCTTGAAGTATATTGTAAGTCCTATACACCAATTGCTCAGGGTCTCTAAATGCGTCCCAGTCCTCATGCTTTAGAGGGCTTTCATTACGGTATTTTTTGTACCATACATTCATTTTTGCATCGCGCCCAACTTCAAACGGAGCATCTTGGTTATTGGTATGAAAATGAAGGTTTGTCGTTACAATTTCATATTCACTTGGTTTCCTTCTTTGGTTAGAAAGGTGCGACCATGTTCTCAGGGGTTTCATTGATGTTTTTTGCTCACTATTCATAATGCCTCCTCTTTAAAGTTTCTTTTCGAAATAAAAACGAATGACTTCAGGGGTCACCTCTATTTGACCTGCCATAGAACCCAAGCTAACCTCAATGTCGCGCATTTCAAAAGGTCTACCCAACGCTTCCTCCATAGATGCTCTGGTGAGAATAAGCTCCTGATCAGCAGAAATTCTTACATATGCGCCTTTATCGTCAACTTTAATTTCTTTGTCTGGGTTATCCCATTCTGCCGCTTCTATTGCCGCCTGAGCAACATCA
>JAHRWG010000244.1 GCA_019090295.1 Cycloclasticus sp.
AAGAGACAGGTTAGTACGAATTGATGCAGAGCTACACCGTTTGCAAGAGGGTTTGGTGGGGTTGGCAGAGCAGCATGCAAATACCATTATGCCTGGTTTTACCCACTTACAAGTGGCGCAACCGGTTACGTTTGGCCACCACCTAATGGCATGGTATGAAATGCTGGTACGAGATACAGAACGTTACGCTGACTGCGCTAAACGAGTCAATGTAATGCCTTTAGGCTCAGCCGCACTAGCGGGAACAAGTTACCCGATTGACCGTCTAATGACGGCTAAATTACTGGGCTTTTCAGCACCATCAGCCAACTCACTAGATGGTGTCAGTGATCGAGACTTTGCCATTGAATTTTGTGCCGCGTCCGCGTTATTAATGACGCATTTATCACGCTTTTCAGAAGAAATAGTTATGTGGACGAGTGCGCAGTTTAACTTTGTTCAATTGCCTGATGCGTTTTGTACGGGCTCATCCATTATGCCGCAGAAAAAGAACCCAGATGTGCCAGAATTAGTGCGCGGTAAAACAGGTCGAGTCAATGGTAATTTGGTAGCCATGTTAACCTTAATGAAGTCACAGCCTTTGGCTTATAACAAAGACAATCAGGAAGATAAAGAGCCTTTGTTTGATACCGTCGATACTGTGTTGGGTTCTCTAAGAGCTTTTGCCGATATGGTGCCGAATATCAAGCCGGTTAAAGAATCGATGTTAAAAGCAGCTAAACAAGGCTTCTCAACAGCCACCGACTTGGCCGATTATTTGGTCGTTAAAGGTATAGCCTTTAGAGATGCACATGAAATAGTGGGACTGGCTGTACGTTTAGGCACAGAAACAGATCGTGACCTCTCAGAATTAACACTGGACGAGCTTCAAGGGTTTTCTGAGGAAATTACAGAAGATGTATATGATGTCCTAACGCTAACGGGCTCTGTATCGGCACGCGACCATTTGGGTGGCACAGCGCCAAATCAAGTAAGGCAAGCCGTCGCCAATGCAAAAGTTATGTTAGCTAACAGAAAACAAGTTTAAAAAAACCAATAATTTTTAGAAAACAGACAATAATTAAACAGTCATTAATGCTTAATATTAGGACTATGTCTGAATCATTATCGGGTGGGTGGGAACAGCAAGCGTTAGCGCTTTTAAATGCTGGTGTTCTAGTGCTAAAGGAGCAGCGCGTACACTGGGTTAACCCCTACCTCTTATCTGCCCTAGGGTTGGAGCTGGAAGACGTACACAGTGATTTGCTGGTGACGACACAACTAACAAACAAGCTGTTGGAAACAGGCAAAGTCTTTCAACTGGGGCTGGATAATGGGTCACAAGAGCTGTGGTTTAAGCGAGAGCATATAAAAACGCGGGACTATGATGTTTACTTTTTTCATGACTGTAGTGAATGGGTTGTAATTGGCAATGAATGCCGGCGCTTAAGAGATGAAGTAAATGAATTGTCACTTAAAGATGCCACAACAGGTGCGATTAATTACGATGTTTGGATGCGCTTTTTAGACGGTCATATTAGCCGGAGCAGACGATACAATAACCCCTTATCTTTGCCACGCATTAGGTACTTCTATCATGAGGATATAGATATGCAGTCATTTGAGCGCAGCATTCAACATATTGCTTTTTTTCTTAAAGACACACTACGCTGGGCAGATCAAATTGGCATGTTAGATAAAAGAACCTTTCTTATTAGTTTGCCCGAAACAAATTACTCATCAGCAATAAAACTAATAAAAAAGTTTAATGGGGAGCAGCATTTAGCCTTATTTGCTAAAGGCGACGGGCGCCCGTTGTCATTTTCTATAGGGGTAGCGGCATGGGCTAAGGGAGATACAGCCGCAAAGATGCTACATAATGCTGAGCAAGATGTTGATTTGGCAGCTTTGCTCTAGGTTATGCCAGACACTAACAACGGGCAAAAGCCTTTGCGAAGTTTGCTGTCTATCCAAACAGTTAATGATAATGGAGAGATTAGCAAAAAAGATTTAAGGCTTGTTAAGCAGAGGTTCCTTAATCTCCATAAGTTTAAAATGCAGCGCGCATTGGATGCTATTACACCTAGACAGAAAATTTTCCTAGAGTTGTTACCGTTACTTTTTCATGTGAACCACCCGGTGCTTCCAGGGTACATTTCAAGTAAAACCCCAGCGGGTATTGCCGATTATTTGCCGACTAAACTATCGATAGAAAAAGCAAAAAAATTAAGCAAAGGCTTTGTTTATAGCAAAAGAGCCAGACGAGTTTTTGGGATAGAGTCTTTGTTTTTAATGGGCAGCGTGGGTAGCATTGCTTATGCTAAAGGCAGCGATATGGACTTATGGTTATGCCATGCGCCAAGCCTATCGGCAAAAGAACTTGAGTTACTGCAAAAAAAGGCAAGCGATATTGAAAAGTGGGCTGATACGCTGGGCCTAGAAGTGCACTTTTTTTTAATGGATGCAGAAGCGTTTAAATATGGGGCAGCTACACCATTGTCCTCTGAAAGTAGTGGAAGTACGCAGCACCACTTATTGTTAGAAGAGTTTTATCGAACCGCCTTGTATGTGGCAGGTCGCTACCCTGTTTGGTGGTTGGTGCCACCAGAGGCTGAAAAAAACTACCAGGCGTTTGTGGATAATTTATTAACCCAGCGGTTTATTGAGCGGCATGATGTTATTGATTTTGGTGGCTTAGAGTCTGTGCCAGCAGAAGAATTTCTTGGTGCTGCATTTTGGCATTTATATAAGGCCATTGATTCTCCTTATAAGTCACTGTTGAAGTTGATGCTGAT
>JAHRWG010000245.1 GCA_019090295.1 Cycloclasticus sp.
GAGTTCGTCGGCAGCGTCTGAAGTGTATAAGAGACAGATCAATACACCTCTATTACAATTAATTGTTTCATCAGCACTCGCCTTGATGATTTACCTAGCCTTACTGTTTATGACCGAGGCCAGCCCTGGCGAGTTTATTGCCTACATTACCGCCGCGGGCTTAATGCCAAAACCACTAAGACAACTTAGCGAAGTGAACGCTAACATCCAAAAAGGCATTGCCGGTGCAGAAAGTATTTTTGAAGTACTCGACCAACGTGCCGAACAAGATAACGGTACCTACCAAACCAAACACGTCAGCGGACACATTCAAATTAACAACTTGAACTTCACATACATAGACTCTGATAAGCCAGTCTTAAAAAACATCAATGTCGATATAAGGCCCGGCATGATGGTAGCGCTTATTGGTAAGTCTGGCAGTGGAAAATCGACTCTAGCTAATTTAATTCCTCGTTTTTATGTGCACCAAGAGGGAGATATTCTATTGGATGGTATCGATATCAATGACTACAAACTGGCCAACCTAAGACAACATATTTCATTGGTCACTCAAAATATCACCTTATTTAATGACACCATCGCTAATAATATCGCCTATGGTACGCTCAAGGACACTCCGCTAGAAAGCATTAAAAAAGCTGCTAGGGACGCTAATGCCGAAGAGTTTATCGAGCAATTACCCGAAGGTTGGGACACCATGGTGGGTGAAAATGGAGTTAAATTATCAGGTGGGCAGCGCCAACGTATCGCCATTGCCCGTGCGCTGCTCAAAGATGCTCCTATTTTAATATTAGATGAAGCAACCTCAGCCCTAGACAGTGAGTCGGAGCAATTAATACAAAGCGCTCTTGAAAGAGCCATAAAAAACAAAACGACTCTAGTAATCGCTCATAGGCTTTCAACCATTCAAAGCGCGGATAAAATTCTTATCATGGACCAAGGCGAAATTAAAGAGTCTGGAACACATGATCATTTATTAAAGAAAAATGGCATCTATGCGAAGTTTCTAAACCAACAAATGAGTTCATCTTAGAACATGGTTGCGCACATGAGTTATTTCTTAACCGATACGAGAAATGTCAATACGGCCGAACTTAGGTTAACCCTCGCCATTACGTTCATAGTAAGCCTAACCTTATCATTCAGCCAAGTGCTCGTTGACCCAGTGGTGAATAGTGATGGCATTCTTTACCTTCACACTGCCTCGCTCATTCAAACCGATCATTGGCAAGCTGCTTACAGTGCTTATAACTGGCTATTTTACCCTTTTCTAATAGCAAGTTTTTCGAGTATTACCTATCTTTCTCTTGAATATTCGGCCTACTTTATTAATGCTTTTTTCTCCGCGATCACATGCGCAACATTTGTGTTGATTACCCATGAGTTTGGAGGGAAAAACAAAGCTATTCTCTTTTTTGCTAGTTTAATAATACTTTGCTTTCCTAATTTAAATGAGTATAGAAACATGGTAATACGAGACCATGGGTACTGGGCATTCTACTTACTCAGTTACTACTTCTTTATTCGAGCATTTAAACGTCCCTCTCCCAAAGTATTTATTTATTTAACTAGCACTTTACTCATAGCTTCCCTGTTTAGGATTGAAGGTATTATTTTTTTAACAACTCTTCTACCAATACTCTTTTTTCATCATAAACCAACCTTAATAAAAACCATTATTTGTATAACTTCTGTAGTTGTTATTACATTTCTGGCAGTGGTGTCTTTCAACAATACACAAAAAGTGAGTACCCTCAGCGGCTTTACTAAAATCAAGCAGATTAGCCAAACCATTGAACGCCCTCTAAATAAAATACCAACCGCAATAAAAATTACACGAGAATATGTTAATGAGCTTTCACCTCAAGGATTCTCTGAAAACTATGCATCTGCTATTCTTTTTATTACTATTGTTCTCATTTTATTAACTGAGGTTTTAAGTAGTTTAAGCCCACTCTATGCTCTCGCATTAAGTTTCGAGTTTTTCAGGCGAAAAAACATATTGAGTTCTTCATTGTTTAGGCCATGGACTTATTTAGTATTAATTAATTTTATTGTGTTATGTGGCTTTTTAATATCTAACTTCTTTCTCTCTGGTCGGTACCCTATTGCCCTTGCATTAACTCTTTTAACTCCCTTACCCTTTTTAGCATTGCAAGTTCATCAAAGGTTTCGAAGTAACCAACTGTCCTCACGTCAAAAGCTAATCGTGCGGATTATAGCTGTTTTCTTTATCGCCTTAAGCCTTGATGGCTTAATATCAACAGGTGCTAGTAAAGGATACTTAAGAGATGCCGGCCAATGGATTGCAGCTTTAAATAAAAAGTCAGATGTGTCTTTATTCACAAATAATCAATTCGTAAGTTTTTATGCAAATAGCCAAGCTGGCAAACGAATTAGGGAACCCAATTTTGATAACGTATTAAATGAAATTAAAACCGGAGGACTACAAAAATTTGATTTATTAGCCATACAAATAAGTCGAAAAGAAGCTCACGAAGAAACGGCTCTTCTCAACGCGCTAGGTGTTAAGCCTATAAAGGTTTTTACAAATAGCCGAGATGACCGCATTTTAATTTTCAAGCAATAATCGCCATGCTTTTTAATAGTTATGAGTTTATTTTTGCTTTTTTACCTGTCTCTGTCCTCATTTTTATATTATGCCAATGCAGCGGCAATAGAAGGCTCACCTCCAGCTGGTTAGTATTTTGTTCTTTATTTTTTTATGCGTGGTGGAATTCGAGTTATTTACCTCTAATCCTTCTGTCGATTTTCATCAACTTCAATTTAGCCAGTTCAATGCGCCTTTTGAATAAAATGAACAGGCTCAGGACCTCAAAATTAGTATTAATCGTAGGGATATCCTTAAATTTACTATTATTGGGCTACTTTAAGTCTGTCTCTTATAC
>JAHRWG010000246.1 GCA_019090295.1 Cycloclasticus sp.
CTAGCTGTTTAAATCCTTGTTCAAGCTGCTTTAACCCAGCTTTATTAAGAATCCGGCTTTTTTCAATATATGCCTCGTCTTTTAAGGCTGCCTCAGCAGCAACCAAACCCAATGAATTAACATTAAAAGGGTGTCGAACTCTATTAAGTAAATTAGCAATATCTGGGTGGCTTACCGAATAGCCTACTCTTAACCCTGCTAATCCATATGCTTTAGAGAAGGTCCGAGTAATGACCAGATTTGGGTATTTTTTGATCCACTGAGTCGTCTCAGGACATTGCCCAATGTCAAGGTACTCACCGTATGCTTCATCTAGTACGATAATAATATTACTTGGAATCTTCTTTATAAAAGCATCTAGCTCATCAGGGTCTATCCATGTACCTGTTGGGTTATTAGGGTTAGCAATAAAAATGACTGACGTTTTATCACTCACTAATTGCGCCATGGCCGATAAATCATGACCATAGGCCCCGTCTAAATGATCAGGAATAGCCTTAGCCACGCGTGCTGTTGCACTAACAGATTGTGTGGCAATGGCATAAACAATAAAGGCGTATTCTGAATAAATGGCTTCACGGCCCGGTGATAAAAACGCACGTGCAATAACATCAAGCACATCATTTGACCCATTACCTAATGTAATCATGTCGCTAGGCACGGCTAGTTTTTTGGAGAGTGCCTCTTTTAAGTGAAAGCCACTCCCATCGGGGTAAAGTGAGGCATCACCTATCGCTTCTTCAACCGCTTTTTTGACTCGGTCACTCGGACCAAGTGGGTTTTCATTAGACGCTAGCTTTACAATATGTGTCAGCCCTAGTTCGCGCTCCAATTCATCTATAGGCTTACCCGGTTGATAGGGGTGTAACTGTGCCACTGAAGGAACCGCTAAAGCACTAAATTTATTAATTTTTGACATAATATTTATTTCACCAGGACATTTCTTGGCAACTAGGAGATTAAATAACTGCTTTAGGGTAAGAGCCGAGCACTTTTAGTAAGTTAACATTGGGCTGCAACTCCTCTAAAACGGCCGCCACTTTTTCATCATCTTGGTGGCCATCGATATCAACAAAGAAGACATACTCCCATGTTTCCTGTCTTGATGGGCGTGACTCAATTTTATTTAGACTAATTCCAGCATATGCAAACGGAGCTAATACACTTTGCAACGCACCGGCAATATTTTTCGTTGATACCATGATACTTGTTTTATCCAGACCACTCGGTGGCACTTGCTGTTGGCCTATCACTAAAAAGCGTGTCGTATTATGTGACTCATCCTCAATATGGCTAGCTAATCGATTGAGCTGGTATATTTCAGCAGCTATTTCACCAGCAATTGCCGCTGAGTTTGCCTGTTCTGACGCTAAACGTGCTGCTTCTGCATTACTATTTACTGCCTTAATTTCCACACCTGGCAAGTGCTGCGCTAACCATTGGCGACATTGCCCTAAAGATTGTTGGTGCGAGTAGATAATCTTAATATCATCGACTTTATCAAGCGTTGACAAAAGATAATGGTGAATACGTAATTCCACTTCACCACAAATAAATAGAGAAGATTTAATAAACGTATCTAAGGTATGACTAATAACACCTTCTGTAGAGTTTTCAACCGGCACCACACCATAGTGAGCTGCTCCATTCTCAACCTGGTGAAAAATATCGGTGATAGTCACTGTTTCAAGGGTGTTAACGGCATGCCCAAAGTGCTTCAGTGCAGCTTCCTGAGTAAATGTTCCTGCTGGGCCTAAATAGGCGACCGTTAACGGTTTTTCTAAGGCCAAGCAAGATGACATCAACTCACGGTATAAACGGGCAATATCGTCGCCTTTAAGGGGTCCGGGATTACTCTCCATTACCCCTCTTAATACCGATGCCTCCCTATCTGGGCGATAAAAGTCACTTGTTTCTCCAGCAGCAATCTTCACGGTTGCTACTTCTTTAGCCAACTCAGCTCGCTGGTTAAAGCGTATCAGCAGCTCGCCATCAATTTTATCAATCGCTTTTCTCAGTTCAGGTAATGACTTTTTCACGCCCATTGTATAACCCTACAGTGTTCTAACAGATAGAACGCCATCAATACTCTTAATTTGGTTCACCACATCATCGGTTATTTCGGTATCAACATCTAGTAACGTATATGCAACATCGCCTCTAGATTTGTTTAATAAATCAAGAATATTATGCCCTGTTTCAGCAAGAATACTTGAAATCTGCCCGACCATATTTGGGACATTCGAATTTGAAATAGCCATTCGGTAACCCGTTACACGAGGCATTTTCACGGCTGGAAAATTAACTGAATTTCTGATATTTCCATTTTCAAGGAAGTCTTTAAGCTGGTCAGCAATCATGACCGCACAGTTCTCTTCTGCCTCAGCTGTAGATGCGCCCAAATGTGGCAACGTAATCACC
This sequence comes from Cycloclasticus sp., assembly GCA_019090295.1. GTDB lineage: Bacteria > Pseudomonadota > Gammaproteobacteria > Methylococcales > Cycloclasticaceae > Cycloclasticus. The sequence goes on from JAHRWG010000246.1 coordinate 2,422, forward strand.
CGAGGGTGGTTTTTTAATAAGTTACTTGGGAAGTCACAGATGTATGCATACAATTTGCCACTATCTAGGGCAGCAACAACATCTTTATCATTAACAATTCCATTTCTAGAGAAGTTTAAAATAATAGCTTTGTCGTTCATGGTGCTCAAACGGCTGGCATTGATTAAATCCTTTGTTCCTTCGTTTAAAGGTACGTGAACCGTGACGAAGTCAGATTTAGCCAGTAACTCATCAACCGTATTTGACGCTTCAATTGCAGATGAAAGCTGCCATGCACGCTCAACCGTAATAGCCGGATCATAACCCACTACATTCATTCCAAGATCATGCGCAGTATTAGCCACTGACGTTCCAATCGCTCCAAGACCAATAACACCTAAAGTACGGCCAGGCAATTCAAAACCCACAAAGTTTTTCTTTATCTGCTCTACCTCTTTACCGATAGACTCATCTGTTCCTTCAAGGTTTTTAGCTGCCTCCCACGCTTGACAAATATTACGGCAACCTAAAAGCATGCCTGTTAACACAAGCTCTTTAACTGCATTTGCATTAGCACCTGGTGCATTAAATACTGGAACACCCTGGGCTGTCATTTTATCAACGGGAATATTATTAACACCCGCCCCTGCTCGCCCAATGGCCAAGACACTGTCAGGGATTTCAACATCGTGCAGTTTCATTGAGCGTAGCATGTAGGCATCTGGAGCCTGTAACTCTGATGCAACTTCATATTTATCCCTTGGAAACTTCTCAAGTCCCTTTACAGAAATATTGTTCAGTGTCTGAATTTTATACATGATTTTACCTTTAAATAATTTAGCGTTTAACTTAGGCTTTTGTTCTTTCAAACTCAGCCATCATACTGATCAATGCATCGACCCCTTCTTCAGGCATCGCGTTATAAATACTTGCTCGCATACCACCGACTGAACGGTGACCTTTTAACGTGACGAGCCCTGCCGCTTTAGCTTCCTGGAGAAAGGCAGCGTCTAACTCGCTGTTGGCTAATGTGAAAGGAATATTCATTCTTGAGCGTGAAGCTATTTCCACGGGGTTTGCATAAAAATCTGAACCATCAATGGCCGCATAAAGCTTTTTAGCCTTGCGAATATTACGCGCTTCAATACCAGCAACGCCTCCTTGTTCTTTAATCCATTCAAAAACAAGCCCCATCAAATACCAGCTATAGGTTGCTGGCGTGTTAAACATTGATCCAGCATCCGCATGGTTTTTGTAGTCCATCATGGTTGCTGAACCAGGTTTCACATGTCCAATCAAATCCTCACGCACGATGGTTAAGGCAATACCTGACGGCCCCATATTTTTTTGACCGCCCGCATAAATAACACCGAAATCATTAACGTCAATGGCTCTGGACAAAATATTTGACGACATATCTGCCACCAAATCTATGTCACCCACCTGTGGAGTCTGCTGGAACTCTACACCACCAATGGTTTCATTGCTCGTGTAGTGAAGGTACGCAGCATCTTGATCAATATCCCAACTATCAACAGGAGGGATAGACGTAAAATTATCACTTTCTGAGGATGCTGACAGCTGTACATCACAATGTATTTTCGCTTCTTTAATGGCTTTTTTAGACCACGCACCTGTATTCACATAGCATGCTTTACTTTTACCATTAAGGATATTCATTGGAACCATTGAAAACTGAGTTGTCGCGCCACCCTGTAAAAACA
>JAHRWG010000247.1 GCA_019090295.1 Cycloclasticus sp.
ATAAGCCAAATGAGAGCTGTAGTCCGTGGCATTATAAGCGGCTTTTGCTGATAGTACTACATAGATAACTATGGAATTAAATGATGCCTGGTGACGCACTTGTAGCTTTTGGAAAAAAAGTAAGATCTATGCGGAAAGAGAAGGGCTTATCTCAAGAAGCATTTGCTGCACTCGCAGGAATTGACCGTAGTTATATGGGCCATATTGAAAGGGGTGAAAAAAATATTACCCTTACTAAAATTTATCAAATAAGTGACGCACTCAAAGTCGACATCAGGAGTTTATTTTAATAAACTTCCTTTTTGATTCATCTTAAATACAAACAAACTTTAGTGACCAAATAAGTTAACACACGCTGTTACATTCAGTAGCTTGTTTAACTGTTTCAACTTTGAATTTTTCTGCATACCTCCTGCTTCTGTTGTTTCTCATCTAATTTGAATCATTCGCAATGATTTTTTTAATGGCGATCACCAAAATGTGACTGGCTCCATCACAGTCATTCCAAACCATTACGCTTTTCCACGAACTGTATCAACAAACCTCAGCACACTCATCAGCCCCTCTAAGCTAGCAATTTGTTTTGCCGGTATTCCACCGGTGATTTTATTGTGGGTACGCATAAAGCGTTTAATCCACGTTTCATCTCCACCTGTTAAGGCAAATAACGCCCTCGCAATACGCACGACAATCAGAGCCAATTCACCTTGTTTGGATGTTGGGTCTAGTGAAGGTGCCTTTATAAGGCGCCTAAACGCTGTGCGATGCATGCCTAGTGCACACGCAACCTCAGCTTGTTTAAGCCCCAACTGCTTTACTGCGCTGACGATAGCCTTTGCCAAAACCACATCAGATGAGGACTTATTTTGCTCTAATACAGACATGAATACACCTAATTAAATGACACTGATGCATAAAGTATAGTGAATATGTTGCTTACGCACATCAAAATACAGGTTAGTTACCGATATAGCTCCAAAGCAAGGTATTTTAAAATTAAAAGCCGAAGGATTGAGGGTCTCGTAAGCCTAGATTGTCTGCTACCAAAAACAGACTATTAACTAATTGAATTATAAATGTTTTCCAATTTTGTGAGAAAACGGTTGGTTTGAGTCAAATATGATGAAAATTTTGATTATTTTTTGTCGCAGCTTAAATTGAATAAGCTAATTAAACAAATGGGCGAAAATTTACATTAAATGAGAGCCAACACTATTCGCTTAGACCCATCCCTGCGGGACGGCATCCATGCCGCCGATTGTTTAACTCGCTAATGAGAGTGAATCTCCCATGAAAAGGTCTAAGGCAATAGTTCTCTGAGTTGCTACTGCGGGTGATTCAACTGCTTTCTTAATATCAAGTTCATCACCAATAAACACGACCTGCTCAACACCTCTAGTAAGAGCCGTGTAAATCAATGAGTGATCTAACAAGGCATTCTTTAACACAGGAATTATAATTTTTGAGAATTGTGATCCTTGCGCTTTATGACAGGTAATTGCATAGGCCAGTTCCACATCAAGCAAGTCAACCAGTGATAAATCGTGAATATCACCCTCAAAGTTTACCGTACACACTTTATCAGACAAGGAAGGGTCAAGAACCTCAACTACTCTTCCTAAAGCTCCATTCATTAATTCTCTTGGATAATCATTTCGCGTAAATATAACGGGGTCATTCTTTTTGAAATTATATTTAGGAGAAGAGAACATCTCATACTGCTCTTCGTAGTAAGTGACACGCTCATCGTTTGTCCTATACTTTTCCTGGCATAACTGATTAATTGTATTCACACCTTGATTTGACCATTTGACGGAGGAAATAATCTTTACATCATTACTCTCAATATCACCACCTAACTCTTCATATACTCGTAAAACATCTTGTGCGATATTGTTTATGTCAGATTGCAGAAAAGTAACACCAGAAACTTCCCCTTTGTATTTATCTGATGGCTCCCATATATGATCTCTAACTAAGGTGGCAATGCCATATATTCCGCTGCCACTTTTAAATCTCTTGTTAACCTTTAATTCAACTACATTACTGCTTTTGCATTCAGCTAACATGTGAAAGACGAGACCCGCACCGATAGGCGGTAACTGTTTAGGGTCTCCAACCATGATAAGCCGCGCACTATCAGGAAGTAACTCTAATATCCTCCATGCATGAATAACATCAACCATTGAGGACTCATCAATGACTAAGCATAAATTATCAGGCAATCCCGACCCATCATCTTTCTCATGCTTGCGAAGAAAGGAAGCTATTGTGCTCGCTTCAATATCTGTCGCTTCGTGCATTCTTTTCGCTGCACGACCTGCCAAAGCAACCTGCATTATTGTTACATCCATTAATTCAGATAACACATGATAGACACACTTCAATACAGTCGTCTTACCTGTGCCTGCACCACCAGATATAACTAAAAGATTATTTAGAACTGACTGAATGACAGCTTCTCTCTGTTCCTTCATTAAACCATCAGGCAATTCATCTTTATGATTAGACTCAAACTTAGCTATGCTAGTCAGTATTTTACTTTCACTCACTGAATTGCTATCGCCAATCGAACTCATATAGTTCAATATTTCTGATATACGCAGTTCCATGTTGTATGCGCCAGCATGTTGATAAAGACTATTGTGCTTAACAACGCCTGGGCTGAATTCAGTATTATCTAGCGCAGCATCAGCTAACAAACCTGCTTGCTTTTTATTTCCACGGCATAACTTATCTTTAACCTTTGTTCTCAACTCTTTTTTCCGTAACGCTGTGCTTTTTTTTCTTCCTTTACTGTAGGACTGAATTAAAACATCCTCTACTGCACCTGATAATCTACGGACATCGTTCTCTTTTATATCTAATTGTTTTATTGCCACATCATCTACTGATTTCCATTTCGCACCAAACCCCAGTATTCGGTAAGGGTCTTCTTTAATATATTTTCGCGCATCTCGTCCATAAAACTCTATTGCACGCTGACTCATTTCGTATGGAACATTCATTCTATCTAACCATTCAAGAGCCTCTGAAAAGCCATGAATCTTCCATGCTTCAATGAGCATTGCTGCTGTCTTTTGTGTAAGTATTTTTTCTAGTGCATAAGTATCTTCGTCTTCGATAATTTTATAGATGTCGCTTTGATACATCTTCCATAGTTGCCGCGCCTTAGTGATACCTATACCTTTAAATTCTTCATGCTTCCCTACATACTGAACAAAGTTTTCTCCGCACACAGATAGGCGGTGTGCCTCAGAAGCATTTATTTGTTCATAGGAATATTGATATCCTGCTTTTGTTGTTCCGCTGTACTGACTGACCTCGCCACTGATATTCCATACTTCGCCAACATAAACATTTCTACTTGTAATTTCATACCGAAGATAAGCTCTTACTAGATTGCTTGCGTCTATATAGTTACCCGCACCACCAACTTCGTAACCGCTGAATACAGAGCCACCATGTTCGCCACGGCTAGTTACTTTATTAATTAGTATGTTTATTTCAACTGTACTCACCGTGGCATTATTCCTGTTTCCTGCATGTGACTCATAAACAATTTATATGTCTTTTGCTCATTATTTTTACGCTGAATCTCTGATTTCAATAATGCATTCTCTTGCTCAAGCTGACTTACCTTGGCCTCCATAGTGTAGACCTTACTTTCCCTAGCTTTATCTGCGAGAACTAGGTCTGCAACTTTAGCTTCCTTAATCAAACCCTTCTTTTTCAGCATGGACTCGGCATTAAAAAGCCTGTCGCAAATTTCTTTATTGCCTAGTGGTGCTTTTTTAAAAACGTTATTACTAAAGCCACACTCTCTGCATATCTCTGTGCGATTCAGCTTGTTTCTGCGAATATAGTTCTGCCAGTCATCACGCAAGTCTCTCTCGCTTAACCAGTTGTTAAACAGCGATAGATTTTCTTTTCCTTGTTCTTTTCCGCTTGCCATAATGTTTTCCTATTTTACAACCCTTAATCCTGTTTTATTGTTCTTCGTTTCTCTCTTCAACTGCTTTCTTAATGACTCTATACTCGTATTCAGTAAGTAAACTTCTTGCTTGCTTTTCTTTTGAAGCAGGGTATATTTTTTATTGATTGCAACCAGTTCTTTGTGAAGATTTTTATTCGTCTCCATTAATTCCTTGTTTTTATCAAAAACGCTATCTGGGCTTTGTTTGTTTTTGCCACTAAAAGACTTTGCTTTATCTAACTCCGTTTTGAACTTAGGGTATCGCTCTAAAGTAGCCCTACTTATGTCAGCCTCCTTATAGAGATTAGAGTACGTTAGCCTGCCATCAGTTCTTGTGGCTTTTTTATTAGCTAGTCTATCCAATGCTTGTCTTAATGCCGCCTCTGTCCCCGACACCATTTTCTTTTGTGCTTTTTTTAAAGCGGCTCTTTGCTTTGGGTTAGACATCCCCATTCTCCTTTTTACTATTCCTTGTTAATGGGTTAATGACACTTTCTAAACTTACAAGCTGCGCCTTTAATACACCTTCCTGATTTTCACTAATTCCTTTTTGTTTCAACATGCTATTCACATCATTCTTTTGCGACTCCCAAGCAGGCAGGTGTGTTTTAGAAATGCAGCTATTTTTGCAAACATCAGGATGACATGCATTCATGATAGGCATGTCTTTAGCCTTTGTATCTTTCAAGCAGAGAGCAACGTCTGGGTCAA
>JAHRWG010000248.1 GCA_019090295.1 Cycloclasticus sp.
AGATGACTACCCAGATATTACTTGGGATGAAAGTCTTGATGTGCAATGGGAAATTCGTCGCCGCAAAGAAGCTCGTGGTAACAAGATTGTTGGTATGAAAATGGGCTTAACATCTGTAGCTAAAATGCGCCAAATGGGTGTTGAAACACCTTGTTATGGTTTCCTAGCCGACTACTTTAGTATTCCTGAAGGGGCTGAAATTAAGACATCGGAGTTAATTCACCCTAAAGTTGAAGCTGAAATTGCTATTGTAACCAGTAAAGAACTCAGTGGCCCAGGTTGTCATATTGGAAATGTGATGTCAGCCATTGATTTCGTGATGCCCGCTGTTGAAATCATTGACTCTCGATACAAAGATTTTAAATTTGATGTGTTAAGTGTTATTGCCGATAACTCATCATCATCACGTTTTGTAACGGGTGGCCGTGCACGAAATGCAGATGAGCTTGACATGAAAACACTGGGTGTTGTTATGGAAATTAACGGTGAAGTGGTTGAGGTAGCAGCTGGTGCAGCTATTTTAGGTAACCCAGCAGCCAGTGTTGCAATGTTGGTTAACTTGTTAGCTGAGCGTGGTGAAGTGTTGCCAGCAGGTAGTTTTGTAATGAGTGGAAGTATGACGCCAGCGGTGGCAGTAAAAGCAGGTGATGCTGTTACTGTGCGTTACCAAGACCTTGGTTCATTAACCATGAAATTTGTATAACATTAAGGAGTTATCATGCCAATAGCACATATACACATGATGGAAGGCCGCACAGAAGAACAGAAAGCTGCTGTTATTGAAAAAGTAACGGATGCACTTTGTGAAGCAGTTGATGCGCCACGTCAAAATGTTCGGGTTCTTATTCAAGAAGTTCCCAATACACAATTTGGTATTGGTGGTGTAACGGCTAAGTCTTTAGGGCGTTAGCAGAGGACAGTATTAGCTACTGCGTAATATATAGCCGCATAATGGACATGTTATGCGGCTTTTTTATGCGAGTAAAAAATTGATTCTTAACATCGAAATATAAAATATTATTTATATAATGGTGTTACATTCATTAAGTTAACCGAGACAAATAATTACAATGAGTAAATTAAAATTAAGTGTGTTAGATCAATCCCCAGTTCATGATGGTGGACCAGAAACATCTGGGTTATTTTCTACTATTGAACTAGCTAAGCAATGTGATGAGTCAGGCTACTATCGTTACTGGGTGGCAGAGCATCATGACACAGCTGGGTATGCAAGCCCTTGCCCTGAAATTATGGTCAGTAAGGTGGCTGAAGCGACAAAACGGATACGTGTTGGTAGTGGTGGTGTTATGTTGCCCCATTACAGTGCTTTTAAAGTAGCCGAAACATTTAAAATGTTGGAGGCCTTTCACCCAGGAAGAATTGACGTAGGTGTTGGCCGTGCACCTGGTGGAAACCCGGTTTCTTCAGAGGCTATTTCTGCACCTAGACAAACCATTCCCTCAGAGTATTACCCAAGTCAAACACGTGACTTAATTGGTTTTTTAAATAATAATTTGCCAAGTGATCACCCATACAGTCATGCGACTGTTAGACCAATTGATGCAGGTGCACCTGGCGTGTGGATGCTAGGGTCAAGTGATGGCAGTGCCGAAATTGCAGGCGTGCTTGGCGCGGGTTTTGTACTCGCATTATTCATTGGAACGCATGACAGGTCCCCAGAGATTATCCAGCGATACCGTGACGCGTTTAAATCAAATGGTTCATTCGATAAACCGCAAGCAGTGATTGCGGTAGCAGCCATTTGTGCGGACACAAAGGAAGAGGCACAATTTATTGCAGGCAGCCATGTTTACTGGAAAGTTCAAGCATTTCGCCACGGCAAAGTTGATACGTTCTTTTCACCAGAAGAAGTGGTTGAGAAAAGAAAACTATTATCCGCTGCAGACCAAGCATACTATGATGAAACATTAGCCACTATCGTGACTGGTACACCAGCTGAGTGCAAAGTTGAATTAGAAGAAATAGCTGATACCTATAAGGTTGATGAATTAATGATTGTGAACGTGACATACTCTTTTGAACCTAGGATTAATTCATATAAAATATTAGCAAAAGAATTTGAACTATCTAACTAACAGGAAATACTTATGAGCAACAACCCAGAAATAGCAAAAAGCATCCAAACAGGCGCATTTAAAACAAATTACCATGATGTTGGCGAGGGATCTCCAGTCTTCTTAATTCATGGGTCAGGCCCAGGTGTTACCGCATGGGCCAACTGGCGTCTAGTTATTCCCGCTTTAGCAGAAAACCAGAGAGTGATTGCGCCAGATATGGCGGGGTTTGGTTTTACCGAGCGTGTGGAAGGGTATGAGTACACCATGGATAATTGGGTGCAGCATGCCATTGACTTAATGGATGCCCTCAACATTGAAAAGGCTGACTTAGTTGGTAATTCATTTGGCGGCGGTTTATCACTAGCGCTTGCTATTAAGCACCCTGAAAGGGTTAATAAGCTAGTGTTAATGGGAGCAGCTGGTGTCCATTTTGAATTAACTGAAGGCTTAGATGCTGTATGGGGCTATGAACCGTCAGTACAGAATATGCGCACCATGATGGATTGGTTTGCTTATGACCGTAGCTTAATTACCGATGAACTGGCTGAGTTACGTTATAAAGCAAGTATTCAGCCTGGGTTTCAAGAGTCATTTAGCAAAATGTTTCCTGCGCCGCGTCAGCGTTGGGTAGATGCCCTTGCCAGTGACCATGCTGATATTAAGAACATACAGCATGAAACATTAATTGTTCATGGTCGTGATGACCTTGTTGTGCCACCTATCACGTCAACAACCTTGTTTGACTTATTGGATAACTCACAATTGCACATGTTTGGGCGCTGTGGACACTGGACTCAAATAGAAGAAAATGCACGTTTTAATCAATTGCTGATTAACTTTTTTGCAGAATAAATAAGGTAAAGGGGAAAAACATGCGATTTGTTATAATTGGAGCGGGTGGTATCGGCTGTTACTATGCAGCACGCCTAATTGAAGCAGATCAGCAGGTCACTCTTGTCGCGCGTGGTGTGCATTTGCATGCCATGCGCGAGAAAGGTTTGCAAGTTAAGCACCCGAGTATGTCATTTGACCAAGCGGTATCAGCTGTCACCATGGAGGAGTGGTTTGAAACGACCTCTGTGGATAGCGTGGATGTCATTATTGTTTGTTTGAAGGCAATGCAAACAGAAGCATTCGCAAAAAACCTTAAGGGTTGGATTAATCAGAGTAGCTCGGCTAGAAAGCCGCTGATTTTATCTCTACAGAATGGTGTGGAAAATGAGAAGCACCTAAAAGATTCTTTAGGTGATGTGCTGGTTTTGGGTGGTATAGCACGTCGAATTGGTACACATATTGTAGCCCCTGGTGTAGTTGAAGCCGTTGGGCCAGCTGAAGTTATTTTTGGCGTTTGGCCTAATCATGAAACTATATCTCAAGAAGCGCTATCAAGAGTTAATGAGCTGCTAACATGTTTCAACGACGCTAATATTCCAACGGAATTATCAACCGATATTAATAAAGAAATTTGGCGGAAGCTCATTATAAATAATGCCTTTAACCCTCTCTGCACTTTGTTGGAAGTTGAGACGGGGGATGTTGCAAACGTTGCTAATTTGCAGCCACTAATTAGAGGTGCGATGGAAGAGGCAGCATTAGCAGCAAGTGCCTATGGGGTGGAGCTAACCGATGATGATGTTGAAGGAATGTACAACTTGATTTCTACATTTGATTCAATAAAACCCTCGATGTTGATTGACCGAGAAAAAGCCAAGCCATTGGAAATTGAAGAGATTTGTGGTGTGGTGATTAGGGGTTGCGAGTTGCTGGGTAAAGATGCGCCTTACAACCGAAGCATTGCTGGCTTATTAGAGTTTATACTGAAAAAAGACAAGTGAAGCTCCTTGGAGGAGCGAGGTCGTTATCAGGCTATTTGTTGTTCCTAGGTTCAGTCCTTATTATCGTGAATGCTTTTTTAGTCATGACACCAAGCTGGCTAGGTAGTAGCTTATTATGGTTGGCGGGTCTGACCCTTTTTTTTGATATTAAACGGGCTCAACAAGCGGTAATAGGTATTATTTTATCAATTGGTTTACTCAGCTGTTTGGCGGCATGGCACCTGGGCTCGTTTAACGACTCATTGCGTGCCTTAACGGTTAATCAGTCAATGATTGTCATGTTAATAGGTGTTCAGTTCCTACAGTTGGTGGCAGTGCCTCCCATTGAGTTAACAAAGAAACTTCCAGTCGGTAAAGTAGCCTTTATAAAAACCTATTTTGGCGTGCATTTTTTTGGTTCGGTTATAAATTTAATCGCACTTTTACTCGTTGCGGATCGTTGGTATAAACAGGCGAATTTAACAGCAGAGCAACAAAAGCTATTGGTCCGAGCATTCTCTTCTGCGGCAAACTGGTCACCATTTTTCGCAGCTTTTGCCGCAGCAATGATCTTCACCCCTAAGGCATCTATCAGTATTTTAATGACGGTAGGTTTTGCAATGGCTGCATTTTCATTTTTGCTAACTTGGGTTGAGATCAGTCGGACTAAGGCGTACTCGATGAGTGAGTTTGTAGGGTACCCGATGCACTTTGGTGCGCTACTACTGCCACTAGGCTTGGTGCTGCTTGTATTTGTTACACAGTATTTATTGCCGTCAATAAATATGTTGTTACTTATTGCAGTTTGTTCTATTTCGGTGAGTGTATGCGTACTCATTGGGCGTGTTGGTTTGACAACAGCTGCCGCAGGCCTTCAGACACATATATCTGTGAAGCTGCCTCTGATGAAAAATGAACTTTTACTTTTTCTGGCTGCTGGTGTTTTAGGTGTGGGGCTGTCGGCTATTTTAGATGGCTTGTCAGTCAGTATTCCGCTTAATTATTTTGATGGGGTTGCTGCAGCGATTGTTTTATTGTCGATTCTAATCGCTGCACTGATGGGGGTGCAC
>JAHRWG010000249.1 GCA_019090295.1 Cycloclasticus sp.
GAGTGGGCTATGCCTATGGTTCTAACTTTATCATCGGTATTGCTTTACTTTGTTGGCACTAAATTAAACAACAAACCTGGAAAAATACTAGTTGATCCAGAAAATAATGAAAAAATTGAGCTTAAAACCATACACTCAATGTTTTGGATTCCAATTCAATACTGGGCTTTTATTGTGACAGGTATAAGTGTCTGGATGTATGCTGCAAATACAGGCCTAATTTATCAGTAAATTGCTTAACCTGTGTTTTCAGTTAACCGTAAAAAAGGCCCCTTTTTAGGGTCAACTAAAGCAAGCGTTACGATTAAGGAGTTCATAAAGCAATGAAAATTGTTGATCAACTTAAAACTCAAGAAGAGACACTAAAAATAGCGAAATACTTTGCCGAACTGCATCAGCCTAAGCCAACATTCATTGGGAGAGCATTAGGCTTTGTTTCCGCTGTTATTATTTATGGTATAGGGATTGGCTTTGGGGTATATCTGTTATTCGGTTTTTTTAACCAGTAATCAATAGGTTAACCAGCTTGATTTCATTTAATGCAATTCATAAAATTGTGCCTTATACATTGCTGCAATAAACTTAACCACAAAATCAGTCCAGCCCTAGTACGCGGACATTGCTTTCAATAAGCGACAAAACGGCTTGTGACGTTTATTGTCTTTTTGCCGGAGCTCTTCATGTGCAGCCTAAGTATTTCCCTCACATACTTAAGCCTTGGCGTTACCCTCATTAAAGAATACACCGTTACAATTTGTTACATTCAAGATAAGCTTGTTACAAGCTCTCTCCGTAAACTATTAATCATCGAAACAGCGCAACTAGCCTGTTATCGAGATTCATATTAAAACTTTCCTACGGAGAAAAAAATGACGAAATTTAAGAAAATAATTATTGGTGGCCTTGTCGGTCTTATAACGTTTGGTGGTTTGGTCGCTTGCAAAGGCCCCGGTCATCATGGAGGATTTGCAAAAGGTGGTGAGTTTATGGCAAAACGCCTAGATCTTAATGAAGAGCAAAAAAGCAAAATGACACGGCTTTTTGAAACCATAAAGACTGAGGTGGAGACACATAAAGCTAACCAACCCAAACAGCAAATTATCGCGTTATTAGCTGAACCAGAATTGAACCAAGGTAAGGCGCTTGCGATGCTTGAGCAGCGAACCGATAAAATCAAAGAGTCCGCCCCGACTGTTATCGCAGCCATTGCTAATTTCACTAATAGCTTAGATGACAAGCAGCGTACTCAGTTACAAGAAATGCTGAAAAAATCTAAGCCTTCTGGACGACATTTTGGTGGCCGTCCATTTTAAACCCTGTAAAGGTCATACAAGGGTAGGGAAATTAATACACGTTCCCTACCCTGATGAACCCCATATTATTTATTCATAGCAAAGATAAGGAGATACAATGAAAAGCACACTAAGTACCTATGAGCAATTAATTTAACTTTTGGAAAGACTTTATCCCCTGATACCATCTCATTCTTAATATGCATACGATTTTACTGATAGATGATGATAAGCGACTTGCAACGTTACTGACCGAGTATTTTAGTCGTTATGAACTTGAACTTATCAATGAGTTACACCCTAAACAAGGCATTGAACAAGTCCAGCAAAATGATGCGATTGATTTAGTGATTCTGGACATCATGTTACCCGACATGGATGGCTTTGATGTTTGTCGTGCGATTAGAAAGATAAGCGACACCCCCATTTTAATGCTCAGCGCACGCGGTGAAGTGATGGACCGCATTGTTGGACTTGAAATTGGAGCGGATGATTATTTACCAAAACCCTTTGAACCACGTGAATTGGTTGCACGTATTCATAATATTCTTAAACGGCTCAAGAAAAACGACCACCCTAGTGAGAAGAATGCTCCTTTAAAATGGGGGGATTTGATGATTGATAAACAACTACGTTTAGCCAAGATTAATAACACTAACTTAAACCTAACCGATAAAGAATTCGCTTTACTCATACTCTTGGCTGACAATCAGGATAAGTATTTTAGTCGTGATGAAATTATTAATGAATTAAACGGAATTGATGCAGAATTATTCTCTCGTGCTGTTGATATCCTTGTCAGCCGCCTTCGCCAAAAAATAGCACCATTACAATGCATACAGACCGTTTGGGGAAAAGGTTATCGCTTCGTTCCACCTGAAAGCCAATGAACAAAATAAATTTATCTACGAAACTGATTCTACTGTTTTTATTAACCGCTGTTGCCATTATTATTTTGTTTGGAATGTCAGCTGGAAGTGGTTTTAAAAAACATTTTCAAGACTCACTAGACCCACATTTATATCAATATTTTAGCTACATTAACTCAGAGATCGGATCCCCCCCTGATTTAAACAAAGCACAACAGCTAAGTGAGTCACTTAATATAAAAATTATACTTAAAGGCAACCACATAAACTGGTCTTCAGGTAATAGTGTGAGTGAATTTGGTGAACATTTACTGCCCCCTCAGCCCGATAAAAATAACCGATATACAAGTAATATCCAGCGAGGTCGATATGTGATACGTATACCTAATTCGACTCATCAAGCAACGTTTATAACACGGCATGAACGTGAACTTCCGCCACCGTGGGCGCTTTTTTCTAACACACTACTGGGGCTATTTTTTGTACTAGGGTTGCTCTACCTCGTGTTGCACTGGATGATCAGCCCATTGAAACTAATACAGGCCGGTATTTCTCGGATAGGATCAGGAGAATTAGATTATCGTATCCGTATTACTCGCCAAGATGAGATGGGTTCACTGGCGACGGAAATCAATAAAATGGCTGATGATATCGACAATATGTTAGCCGCAAAACAACAGCTGTTATTGGCTATTAGCCATGAGTTACGATCCCCCATTACTCGTTCTAAAGTCGCTTTATCGTTAATGGAAGACAGCCCAATGAAGGATGGGTTAAAGGGCGACATTGATGAAATGGAAAAACTGGTGACGGATTTATTAGACGCAGAGCGACTTAATCACCGTCATCAACAGCTTCATTATAGTCAAGTCACCATCAATCAATTGATTGAACAAACGATTGAGCAGTCATTTCCAAATGAACCAATTGAGCAGGCACTGGCGACTAATGTACCCACCCAATCATTAGATGAAACACGTTTTCAATTTGTGATTAAAAATTTACTGGAAAACGCATTAACCTACCGAAAACAAGCCAGTGATACGATTATTATTAACACGAAAAAAACCGAGCAATGGGTTTACATAACAGTAGAAGATCATGGAAACGGTATTGAAGAGAAACATATTCCACACTTAACCGAACCCTTTTACCGAGTAGACCCTTCTCGGCAACGGGAAACTGGGGGCTATGGTTTAGGCTTATATATTATCAAGATGATTGTTGAAGCGCATCAAGGTGAATTAACGATAGAAAGCACCGTAAACATTGGTACAAAAGTTATTATCAAATTACCTTGTTGAACATAAATATATTGGGTGGTTAAACAATAATGATCCGGCAATAAACCCTGCTGCAATTAGGCTAACTGTAAAACTTCCTAAGCATGAAAACTGGCAATCCTATAAAGAATGGCTCCCAATGAATATTGAACGTATTTGGGCTTACTATCATATGGGTTGGTGATAACCAATTAGCTAGTACCGCATGGCACTGGACTTGACATAAGGTGTGGCAGCATACTACACCGATAAACATAGCTTTAGGTAGCTAAAATATATAATATATCGTTTCTAAAATAAATGAATTTAAAATTGAGGGTATAAAATGGATAACAAGATCGTACAAATAATTCTAGCGGTATTTCTTCCTCCAATAGCTGTATTTCTTAAAAAGGGTGCGGGAAAAGACCTCATTATCAACCTAGTTCTCTGCATACTATTTTATATTCCTGGGGTTGTTCATGCTTTATGGCTGACTACAAAATAAGTTATACACTGACCCAATAAGCATTTCAGAACGGGCGAGTAAAAAGGCGCGTACCTTTTAAATTACACCGTTAAGTTTTAAGAGCACCCCTTGTGTTTGCTCTATATATCGTACAAATACAAGGGTGTTCTACAAGGTGTGTTAACTTTTCGAGTGCTAGAAATAGACTAAAAAGTGTATTAAATCAGGCGGAAGATGGCACTCATTGTACTGTCACCTCATGTAGTGATGGTGAGGATGCGGCTCTCACCTCTCGATCACTTCAAATGCTCTAACGGAAACGCTACACCTGTTAAAAATCTCATTTAAAGCACTACCAAGACTAGGCTGTATTTGTGCTATTACGTACGTTTTATTTTGCCAGAAACAACCATCACTTTGATATGTAGTTTATAACCTTTAATGTGCTGCAATATTGAAGGCCTTGGTGGCTATCCCTACTGGAAGCTAAGCTCAAGGACATTGGCCAATTACTACAAGTATCAATTGATACCTTACGTTTGAGTTCTCTTACGGCAGTTTTTATATACAGTAGCTGAAAGGGCAATACAGCCTTCTTGGTACAAGGCTCCAATACAAATGTGGCATAGTAATAAAGTGTCATACTGAAATGCGCTGCAGGGGGCACTCTACAGTTAGAAAATCTTGCTTACAGTAAATAAAGCTGCATACCAATTTGCTTTATTACTTAGAACACAGAAATCATTGAGTAATAAAGATTCATACTAAGTATGTAACTGCATCACAGCCCCACCCACCAACTAACTATCAATATATATACAGCACATACAATTGGCAGGCAGAGATCGGAGAGGATTTGAACCTCCAAAATTTACCCCCCCCTCCCACAAAAAAACTTAACTGATTGAAATAATTAACTTTGTTACATACCTAAAACAGTTATCGTCGGAGATGTGTACAACCAAAATGTACTAGTTATTTTAAGTCTATATTCTCTACTCAATTATATAAGTCCGCAACTATCGCAGAAACTTACCCATGTACAACGCAAGCGCATTGTTAGCTTTAGGTACTCATCAGGCCTCTCTGCCATTTTAGCTTCTTCTCTATAGATGAAATAATCATCCCAGCAATATCTTTACCTGTAGCAGACTCAATTCCTTCAAGACCCGGAGATGAATTCACTTCAAGTAAAAGAGGGCCCGATTTAGATCTAATAATGTCTACCCCCGCCACTTGCAAACCTAAAATCTTTGCTGCTTTAATAGCTAATGTTCTTTCTTCGCGTGTGATCTTAACTACTGATGCGGTTCCACCCTGATGTATATTAGCCCTAAACTCTCCCGGTGCAGCTGTTCTTTCAATAGAGGCTACTACTTTCCCATCAATAACAAAACATCGTAAATCCTTACCATCAGCCTCTTTAATAAACTCCTGCACTAGAAGATTAGCTCTAAGAGACTTGAATGCATTTATCACACTTTCGGCCGCCTTTTTTGTTTCTGCTAAAACAACACCCCGGCCCTGACTGCCTTCTAGAAGCTTAACAATTAATGGCGCTCCACCAACCATTTCAATAAGGTCATTTGTATCTATTGGCGAGTTAGCAAACCCTGTTGTTGGTATATCAATTCCGCCTTTGAGCA
>JAHRWG010000250.1 GCA_019090295.1 Cycloclasticus sp.
AAAGCGGAGGCTGATAAGCAAAAAAAAATAGCACTGGACAAAAAACGCAAAGAGAAAAAGCGTCTTGATCAGCTTAAAAAGAACCGTTTGGCTGAAGAAAAAAAGCTAGCAGACCTTAAAAAGCAGCGATTACAAGAACAGAAAAAAGTAGCCCAAGCTAACGCCGAACAAGCGGCTAAAAAAGCGCGACTGAAGAAAGAGGCTGTACTGGCTAAGAAAGAGGCAGCTCTGGCCGAGAAAAAGGCCTTGGCAAAAAAGCAGGCAGCGGTCAAAAAGAAAAAAGCCGAGGCCGAAAAGCGTAAAAAAATAGCAGCAGATAAAAAACGAAAAGACCTTTTGGCTAAAGAGAAAGCAAAAAAGGATAAAGCGGCAAGAGACAAGGTGGCAAGAGCTAAAGCCCTCAAGGAGCAACAGCTAAGAGAGCAGGCAATAAGAGCGCGCGCCATGCAACAACAGATGTTAGCAGAAGAGCAGGAGTTACAAGCGCAAGCGGCCGTTGCCAGTTACAGTGATTTAATTAGGCAGAAGGTAGAGCGGAACTGGCGGCAACCCCCAGGAGATATTGCTGGGCTTGCTTGTCATGTGCGAGTGCGCTTAATTCCTGGCGGTGAGGTTGTTGATGCGCAAGTAATACAATCGAGTGGTAATACTTTTTTTGACCATTCGGTTGAACTGGCGACACGAAAAGCATCGCCCTTGCCCTTACCTAGCGACCCCAATATGTTTAAGTACTTTAGAACACTAGAATTTAACTTTAGGCCAGGAGGCTAAAACCAAATGAACAAGGTCAATAAAATAGGCTTATTGTTAAGCTTAATAATAAGCTCTTCAGCATGGGGTGGTGCGTTAAAAATTGAAATTACCCAAGGCGTTTCCTCTGCGCAACCAATAGCCGTTGTGCCTTTTTCTAGCCAGCAAATAGTGGGAGGCGTAACGGTCGATATTGCACAAATTGTGAGTGATGATTTGGCGCGTAGTGGCCGCTTTAAGCCACTATCTCGCTTGGATATGTTGGCGAAACCCTCGTCAGCTGAGCAAGTGAACTTTCGTAATTGGCAGGCACTTGGTCAAGATAACCTATTGATAGGTAAGGTGCTGCCAGCGGCGAACGGCTACTTAACGGTGCAATTTCAGTTGTTTGACGTGTATAAGGGCGAGCAGTTAACCGGCTTTAGTATACCGACTAATGGCGCCAATCTTCGTGCAGTTGCACATAGAATAAGTGATTTGGTGTATGAAACGTTAACGGGGCAAAAAGGAGCCTTTAGTACGCGTATTGCCTATATTACGTCGACGCATGCAGCACAAGGAGAGGCTGAGTATAAAATCCAAGTCGCCGATGCTGATGGCTTTGGCGCAAAAACAATTGTAACGTCATCAGAACCGCTGATGTCACCGGCATGGTCGCCACGTGGGGACAAGCTTTCATACGTGTCTTACGAGAGACGGCGCTCCTCTATTTATACGCAAACATTAAGGACGGGGCAGCGAGAAAAGCTACGCTCCTTTAAGGGCATTAATGGCGCGCCATCGTGGTCGCCCGATGGAAGTCGGCTAGCACTAACCTTATCAAAGGATGGCAGTGCAGATATTTATATTTATAATGTCATAACACGTTCTTTTCGCCGCTTAACCCGTAGTTATGCGATTGATACCGAGCCTGATTGGTCACCGGACGGTCGGCACATTATCTTTACCTCAGACCGGGGGGGCAAACCACAAATTTACCAGATCTCTGTTAACGGTGGGCAAGCGAAACGGTTAACGTTTGAAGGCGTGTATAATGCCCGTGCCAGCTATTCCCCTGATGGTAAAGCGATAACGATGGTTCACCGAGTTAATGGGCAATACCGTATAGCAAGCTTAGAACTGAAAACAGGTTTTACTCATATCCTTAGCGATGGGCACTTAGATGAATCGCCCAGTTATGCGCCAAATGGTAGTATGATTTTATATTCGACCAGTGATGGTTTGAAAACGATATTAGCTGCTGTATCATCTGATGGTAAGGTACGGCAGAAACTTCGTCTCCATGGAGGAGATGTGAGGGAGCCAGCATGGTCACCGTTTAAAGCTAAGTAAGTATCGCTTAGTTACTTTTACCTAACTTATGCCCCGTGGGTGTAAACAACATTAAAGGATATTAATAATGAAAACATATCAAAAATTACTAGCAAGTCTTTGTCTGTCATCTGCTTTAGCAGGTTGTAGTTTGTTAGGAGGCGATGAGCAAGTAAACGCTGGCGCAGGCACTGAGGGTGTTAACGGAAGTGCAAGTACAAGTACCACAGGCCTGGCCGATGGTAGCAGTTTTGAAGGACACGCATTGGACAACCCCGCCAGCCCACTATCAACAAAAGTTATCTACTTTGCTTTTGATAGCAGTGCCGTTGCGCCAGAATATGAAGCAGTGTTGGCTGCACATAGTGCGTATTTAGCTGCAAATTCTGGGGTGTCTATTTTTGTTGAAGGCCATGCCGATGAACGTGGCACACGTGAATACAACGTAGCCTTGAGTGAAAAACGTGCAAAAACAGTACAAAACTTACTGTCATTACAAGGAGCTGGTTCGAATCAAACCGAAGCAGTTGCACTGGGTGAAGAGAAACCTGTTGTACTTGGGCATGATGAAGCGTCATGGCGTTTAAACCGCCGTGTTGAATTAATTTACCCAGCACACTAATGGTTAAAGTGAATATCGGGCCGTTCGCTGCCCTTATGTTGCTTAGTGGGGCTGCTTCGGCAGCCCTACCGCCAGTTATTAATGCCGGTGCTCAACCCGTTATGACATCATCCGCTCTAATGGGTTTATATAACCGGTTGGAACAGTTACAAGGTGATGTGCAGCAAATGCGCGGGCAGCTTGAAGAGCAAACGCACCTCATCGAAAGCTTAAAAAAGCGTCAACGTGATTTATACCTAGATACCGATAGACGTATTCAGCAGTTAGAAACAAAAGGTACTCAAGGGTTACAGCAGGGTCTAAATATAGGTGAGCCTGCACTTAAGGCAACGCCTTCATCAGCGGTAAAAGCTGCCCCAACGCTTGTGTCATCAACTGAAGATAAAGAAGCTTACGATAAGGCTTATGCCGCGTTAAGAGCTGGGAAGTACTCACAGGCGATTACTGATTTCTCCGCATTTGTATTAGCGTATCCCAAAAGCCTGTACTTGGCGAATGCCTACTATTGGCAAGCTGAGGCAAGTTATGTGAACAGTGATTTTAAACGCGCACTCAATGATTTTAATAAAGTGCTCACACAATTTCCTGCCCACTCTAAGGCTAAAGATGCCTTGTTGAAAATTGGTTTTATCCAGTATGAAAATAAGCAGTGGTCACAAGCTCGTAATACCTTGCAAACAGTGGCAACGAAATACCCAGGCACGACGGTGGCTAGTTTTGCGAACAAAAGGCTCGAACGTATGCGTCAAGAGCAGCACTAATGGTGCTTAGCTAATGACAAAAACAAGTTTACGAATTACCGAAATATTTTACTCGCTACAGGGTGAAGGTAAAACAATGGGCTTGCCCACAACTTTTATCCGCTTAACAGGTTGCCCTTTACGCTGCGGTTATTGCGACACTGAATATGCCTTTCATGGTGGGCAAGAGCAGGACATTAGCGACATCATTGCCGAGGTTGAAAGGATTGGTGCACGCTATATTAATGTTACCGGTGGTGAGCCACTGTCGCAAAAGCGGGTGCATGACCTAATGCGTCAACTGTGTGACTTAGGGTACCAGGTCTCCCTAGAAACCAGTGGGGCCTTAGATGTTTCGGCTGTCGACTCACGAGTTGTTAAAGTGCTAGATGTTAAAACACCCGGCTCAGGTGAGCAGAGCAAAAACAAATCAGGCAATTACGTGCTTTTAAATAAAGCGGACCAAGTAAAGTATGTTATTTGTGACAAGGCTGATTTTAACTGGTCGACAGAACATATGCAGCAATATCAATTACATGAAAAGTGCGAGGTGCTATTTTCCCCCGTGCAAGGCCAGCTGGCCGCAAAAGACCTGGCGGACTGGGTATTGCAAGAGAAGCTGCCCGTTCGTTTCCAAATACAACTTCATAAGTACTTATGGGGCGATCAGCCCGGTAAGTAGTTCAAAACATAGTTAACGCATGACGAAAAAAAAAGCAGTAGTATTAGTATCTGGTGGCTTAGACTCAGCCACCGTATTGGCCATAGCGAAAGAACAAGGGTATGAGTGTTATGCACTTAGTTTTGATTACGGCCAGCGGCATACCTCAGAATTAGATGCAGCCGGTAAACTGGCCAACATTTATCATGTCGTCGAACATAAAATAATCAAGCTTGGGATGGGCGAATTTGGTGGCTCAGCACTCACCGATGAGCATATAGATGTTCCAACGGAGCAAGCCAGCGGTATCCCCGTGACATATGTGCCAGCAAGAAATACCGTATTTTTATCCATTGCCTTAGGTTGGGCGGAAGTACTTGGGGCTTGGGATATCTTTATTGGCGTCAATGCCGTGGATTATTCAGGCTACCCAGATTGTCGCCCTGAGTTTATTAAAGCCTTTGAGAATTTAGCAAACTTGGCAACTAAAGCCGGTGTTGAAGAAGGCGGCTTTAAAATCCATACCCCCTTAATTGATCTTAGCAAGGCGCAAATCATACAAAAAGGCAGCTTAATGAATGTGGACTACAGTCAAACGGTCTCATGTTATCAAGCAGATGCTAAAGGGCAAGCTTGTGGCGAATGTGAGTCTTGTCGCTTGAGAAAACAGGGCTTCGATAAAGCAAAACTGAAAGACCCAACGCATTATCAAACTTAGATGGGTATTTACCTATAAAAAAGCTTAATTAAGCTTGCCTTTTTAGATAAATCGGGTATTATTCACGCCTTCTTGGAGGGTCGTTAGCTCAGCCGGTAGAGCACCGCACTTTTAATGCGATGGTCGCGCGTTCGAATCGCGCACGACCCACCATCTATACAAGTAAAACCAGCTTACTCAGCTGGTTTTTTTGTGCCTGTGAGAAACCGCTGGGGTACTTCTTGTCGGCTATCAAAAAAACTAGAAAGCGCTTGGCTCTAATGTTGAAGAAAGACAGGGCTAGGCCAGTTATAGGAAGGTTTTTTATATCTACCGAGGTAAAGACAAAAGCTGCGTAAGTGGCTTTATGCCTAAAGAGCTAAAGGAGCGAGGGTTCTTATGTGACAAGTTTGTCTTTTGCTTAGATTTAAGGGAGACACTACAACCGCGACCATGCTTAAAGGAGCGATAAAGGCATGGGTGATGATAAATGCCAGTAGAAAGTGAGTAAGAAATCTTGGGATTGGGCGTATTCAGCTGGTGGTTGATAAGTGGTTGCTGGGGCAAAAAGGGTTGAATATATAATCGCCCAAGATAATTAATAACCCAGCATTGCCGCATTAATAAAATCTTTAAAACGATAGGTATATGAGATTAAATATTCCCGATAGGGAGTATTATTATTGTATTTGACCAGTTTGTTATGTATATTTCCCGAACGGGCATATTTATTAGCAAGGGTCTTATCAAAAATGAAAACATTACCGAACGGGAAAATATTAAACACGCAAACATTGGGTAATGTCGTGCGACAGCAACGGAAACAACAAGGGGCAACGCAAGTTGAATTTGCGTCGTTATGTGGAGTGGGTGTGCGGTTTATTTCTGATTTGGAAAATGGTAAAGCAACGATTGAACTGGGTAAAGTTTTACAAGTACTTAATAGCTTAGGCTTGGAAATGGCTATTCAGCCACGAGGTTGGACACACTCAGGCACCGCCATTGATGCGTCAGGTGGGCCATCATGAGCCAAGTGCTTGATGTGTATCTATCAGCAGAATGCGTAGGGAAATTATACTTAGATGATGAACGACGCTTTGTATTTAAATATCATGCTGAGTGGGTGGCAGATCAAGAGTCACAGCCATTATCGCTAAGCTTACCCGTACGTACAGAACCTTATCATCATGCACGTGCCCAAGCGTTTTTTTCTAATTTACTACCTGAAGCAGAAATAAGACACTTAGTCGCAAAAAGCTTGGGCCTATCTGAAAATAATGATTTTGCCCTATTGGAAGCCATTGGGGGGGAGTGTGCAGGTGCGGTGAGTTTGTTTCCCGAAGGAACAGTGTTCCCAATACAAAGTGACTATAAAAAACTTAACGATGATGCATTAAATCAATTAATCGCAGAGTTGCCAGCACAACCGATGATGGCCGGTGAGCAGAATATTAGGTTATCGCTGGCAGGTGCGCAAAACAAACTACCCGTTTTTTACAAGGGTCATGAGATCAGCATACCAACGGGAATAGCGGCGAGTAGCCATATTTTAAAACCGCCCATAAAGCATTACCCTAATACCGTCGAAAATGAATATTTCTGTATGCAGCTGGCTAAAAAAATTGGCTTAAATGTCCCCGAAACACAAATTCTACATAAAGCAGTACCGTTGTACCTCATCACACGTTATGACCGTATTCGTAATAAACAGGGTGAGTTAATACGGCTATCACAAGAAGATTTTTGTCAGGCAATGGCCATTCCCCCTAATAACAAGTATGAAAAAGAAGGCGGCCCAAGCCTAAAAGCATGTTTTGATTTAGTACGAAACCACAGTATTCAGCCAGCCAAAGATTTAAACGAATTACTCAATTGGGTTATCTTCAATGTATTAATTGGCAATGCAGATGCTCACGGAAAAAATATTTCACTCATGCTCACCTCAGCAGGGCCTCTATTAGCCCCCTTTTATGACCTGATGAGCACAGCCATCTACCCTAATTTGGCTCAAAAAATGGCCATGAAAATAGGCGGGGAAGACAGGCCTGATTGGATTATTGCACGGCGTTGGGAACAGTTCTCAAAAGATACAGGCATCAAATTTAAGCTCGTTAGGCAAAGGTGTATAGACATGGCAAATACACTATCGGCAATATCAGTTGAACTGGCATCTGAGTGCCAGCAACAACATGGCAAGAGTGATCAAGTTAAAAAAATAGTCGCGTTAATTGAGCAGCGTAAAAGCAAGATCGACACTATTTTTAATATAAGTAAATAGTGGAATTAAGGCGTGGAAAATAAAGAACCCATCTCGATATTCTCTGAATACTACCCCTAACGTAAAGATGAGTTATGGCTGCCTTAAAACGTTTTTAATACGCAACTTTTTGGTATAGCAGTTTAAAATGATTCGGCTAAACTATCAGTTCAACATCAACGGAGGATAGTTTTAAATTTATGGATAAATTTGATCGTATTCAACAGGTTCATCGCGAACTACGAAGTCATAGCTATCCTGTATCGCTGGCTAAACTGGCCGAAACACTGGAATGCTCAGAGCGTACTATTCGTCGTAATATAGAGACCATGCAACGGCATGGCGCACCAATTGAATATAGCCGTAGTGGAAAAGGCTGGCATTATATTGATGATGAAACTAATCGATTCGAATTACCTGGGCTTTGGCTAACAGCGGGAGAATTGCAGTCGCTAAGCCTTCTATTGTATTTATTAGAAGACTTAGCGCCAAATAACTTAACGGGTGAGCTAAGGCCGGTTGAGCGCGAAATTAAGAAATTGTTAGCAGCGCGAGGTATTCAACCGAGTGTATTTCGTGATGTGATAAAAATACTGCCGATTGGTCATCGCCAAGTACCCACGCATGCTTTCCAGCTGATTAGTGAGGCGCTAATAAATGAGCAGCAACTGGATATTGAATACCTCAGTTACAGCCAAATAAACACCGAAAGACGCATTAGCCCGCAAGCACTTATTTATTACCGTGAAAACTGGTATTTAGATGCTTGGTGCCACCTACGTAAGAACTTGCGAACCTTTAGTGTGGCAAGAATCAGCACCGTTAAGTTACATAAAGCGGCATTAAAAAAAGTATCCAACGTTAAACGACAAGCTCACTTTTCGAACAGTTACGGTATCTTTTCAGGTAAGGCAAAGCACATAGCAACGTTACGGTTTTTGCCTGCGGTTGCGAAAGAAATTTCGCAACCGCAGTGGCACCCAAAACAAACGGGATACTGGCAAGGGGAGGAGTATGTGCTCAATATTCCATATGCCGATGAACGAGAATTAACACAAGATATTTTACGCTACACACCTCATGTTCT
>JAHRWG010000251.1 GCA_019090295.1 Cycloclasticus sp.
AACTACACCAATGGTGCCACCTGGGTAGAAACCTTAGTCAAAGGTACTGGCTTATCCGGTTCAGTAAAACCGGCATTGCGAAACGTCGGCAATCAGGCAAAAAACTATGCGGTCGGTGGTGCTCGGGCGCTTGATTTTGATTGTCGTTTTAATCTATCGAATCAACTTGCGATGTATTTGGATGATTTTGCGGCATCCTCCCCCAATACCTTATTTATTATCGATATAGGGGGTAATGATCTGCGCGATATCATGGTCGGTGCTGTAGACCCCGATCAGATTCCGATAATTATCAATAATATCGCAGGGGCAATCACCACTTTATATGCACATGGTGCACGACAGTTTTTACTGGTTAATGTCGCTGACTTTGGTCAAGTGCCCTCGGTGCAAATTCTCGATCAAATATACCCCCAGTTTGATTTCCCTGCCATTGCCAATCAGTTAGCTAGTGGCTTTAATCAGGGCTTATTACAACTTCAGGCAACGTTGAACAATTTACCGGGTGCGGATATTAGGACATTTGATTTGTATTCGCTGCTTGAATCAATGCTTGATGATCCCGCCAATTATGGTTTGACAGAAACAGCAGTGCCTTGCATTACGCCAAACTTACCCCCTTACGTCTGTGGAAAACCCCAGGAATATTTATTTTGGGATGGCTTGCATGTGACTAAAACCGTCCATGAAGTGATGGCGTCACAAGCAGAGGAAGTATTACTGAAGCCTTAGTCTCTCGCCAAAAAATTGGTGTGGACTGGGGAGGCAGGGATAAAGGCGGCAACAATTGGGTGAAAATAGAGTATAAAGGGCTCCGACCCCTTATATGGCTGCTTTTTAAGCAAAGCTTTAATAGGTCGCTGTTGATAAATTTGTTATGTGGTTAATCTATAAGGCTACTAAGTGCTTCTACAAGCTCTTCATCAAACATAACATCTTCTACCATATTATCTACAGCCTTACCCATTACACGTTGCCATGTTTTGTTCAAGCCACCACCGCTTTTCTCTGAGTAACTACCTGAATAATCTGATTTGTATATTTCTTCTTTTGTATTATTGTCAACGAATATCAAACGACATTGAATGTCACCTGTAAATTCTACAGTCCAAAAGTTCATATCTGATTCAAACCAAAATCTATCTACCGATCCAAGGATGCTAACTCTACTGCTATCAACAACCGAATGCCCATTTTGAATTAGACCTGCTCTTATACTATCTGAGACGATATCTACAACAGGGTTTGCGGTGGTAATGTCAGCTGTTTGCATACCAAAGCCGTTCTTTTTCCACCCTATCCGATCTATGTCATCTCGATTATCAACCAACGCAGGAGAAGAGAAGAGAAGAGGGTTGACTTCAACAATCGGGCCTTTAAAGTTTGAAAACTCATCATGCTGTACTTGCAGCGTTGCGTCTGTAAATGCACAAGCTTGTATTACCAAAATGGACACTAGTAAGATAATTCTTTTCATAATTATTCCTATTTTTTTCTATAGACAATTTTATTGGCAAGCCTTTTCCCTGCCTTCTTGAGCACAGAAGAAAACTCCTTCTCTATGCTCAATTTAGATTGAAGAAGCTCTTCAAAGGGAGTTTTCGTTTTACCAAAAAATATATATTTTTGTTTAACGGGGTTTTTATTTCCATCATACAAAATAGTTTTAAAATCAATGAAAGCAGATACTTGTTTGGAGTCCGTATTAACCAACTTAAACCCACAGCTGTTTATTTTTATATTAAGTGAAAGCTTATCATGGCCAGCTTTAACATTCTCTGAAGACTGTGAATTACTCACGTCATATCCTTCTTTTTTAAGTTTTTCAGCTAATGAGGATAAGAAAATGTTTTTACATGATGGATCGGAAATATAACTTAGTAATTGATCTTTTTTCTTACCATCCTTTCCACCACGAATACCTTCTTCAATGCCATAGCCTATTAGGCCAGCAAGCACTATGCCAGTAGCTGCGGATTCTGCTCGATGATACAGAACGTCAAACTTCCCTCCATTATTTAAATTCAATGACACTGACTGTTTTTCATTGGGCAATGCATTGGTATTTAGGCCTATCAGCAAGCATAGGCAAATTAAATTTTTAGGCATCTTGCTAATTGTCCTCAGTAATTTTGATCACTTAACGTCGTGCTAAGCGGATGCAGCTTGCTGCTGTCCGCTTGAGCAACTTGTTAAATTTTGTTGCATGAGTTTGAAATAAATAAACTGCATGATTAGGGCAAAAATTATGCTTGTTATTAACCAAGTGCTACGTGGTAGCTCACTAGCCCAACCCATGGCACTAAACCCAATAACACCACCATATACCACACCAAGGATTAACCATATAGCCCAAACCTGTATGCCTACAGGTAGTGATAGAGCGGCCCATCGTAAAAAGAATGACTTACCATCGCCTTGCTTGTTAGTTTGATATAGAAGGTTCATGCCCCAGTACTGAATAGCCGCAAAAGATAGAAAGTTTAGTATCTGGTACCAGATTGAGAAGCTATCACTTTGCGAGCAAGTGACTATGACTGGAATTGCGATGTAACTTGCAAAAAGAATGCTATAAACCAACAAATGCTTGAAGGCAAGATCTTCAGTGATTTCTTCTTGATGAAGATTTTCCGAAAGCTCCCGAGAATTTAGAAAATATAGTTCTTGAATCATAACTTCTCTATAAATTTAACTTGTTATTAACAGGAAACTAATTCCCTTTAATTCTTGTTTATATCAGGATTCTAATTCCCGTTAATTTGACAATAAAGACGAAACCGGGAATAAGGGAGTGCCATATGCCGCCGGTTAAACTTTAATCCCTACTCTGCACCCCCCGGTCTACTATTCAATCTGCGGCGGGTGTTAAGTCGTGCTTGAGATCTAAGCATTGTCTTTATTAGGGTGGGTTGACAGCGGCTCGTACCAACACAAGCCGCTGTCAGTAGGTTTAGCGTTTGGCAAAGCTAAAGTGTTTCTCTAGATCCTTTTCAACGCTGTCCATTTCGGCCATGTATTGCACAAAGCCGCCGATGTAGGTGCCATCTTGTCGGCGGTTATCGGCACCTTCAAAGTTGTAGTAA
>JAHRWG010000252.1 GCA_019090295.1 Cycloclasticus sp.
TCGGCAGCGTCAGATGTGTATAAGAGACAGGTTAAATAGAACCGCTCCTCCAAAACCAGTAACAACTAAAATAAGATATAATACTAATTTTCTATTCATAATCACACGCACCTTCTGTCATACACCCACTCTAGATTGCACAGAGACATTACCAACCATAACTGTTTCATGTAAAGCTGCTTCTTATCTAGCGGCAAAGTGCGCGCAGCGCCCAATCGGTGAACAGTGAGTGTGGTGATTAACATTCACGTGCAGACATGAGGAATGAAGACTCCCAAACTCCCGCAAAGAGCATCCATTAAAGATTTTAGGCCAAACTCAAGATGATGAGTATAAAATGGTGCCACGAGAGGGAATTGAACTCTCGACCTCGTCATTCATACCACTACAGCTTTCACTGCCGCCTTAACAAGCGTTTGTAGTCTGGACTATCCCTTCACCGTTGCAAAAGCTTTAGGTGCTGTCCGTCTAGTCTCTACACCTTCCCCTTGCCTTAAAAGACTTGGGGCTTGGCTCGGGATTGCCATTTGAAAGGTTTCCCCGAATTTGAACAGTTATGTCTCGCCAGTTTCCTGACAAGTAGGCAATTTAATTACCAATGACGCGCTCTACCACTGAGCTACCGCGGCACTTTCGTATAAAAGTGAATGCACGCTACAATATTATTCTGGAACTGTCATCCCCTTTTAATACAGATTCAAGCATTTAAGAGGCTACTTAACGTCTATTATCTCTAATTGCTCTATCGCACCCGTGTGGCTTCGCTTCGCAGCTTCATATAGAAAATCAAAAGCTTAGAATTGAGTGCTATACACCGTACTTATATGTTATAAAACTGAACCATCAAGTGCATTTTTTAGAGAGCTACAATGAACACGTTTAAGTACATCATATTAATTTTGGTATTAGTTTTCACTTCTGAGGCGACCATAGCAGCAGAAATCAGACAAAAAACCCTTGAAAGTTTAACAAAATTATCAGGCATAGACGAAGGCTTTAATGAGCATGCCGACACAGTGAAACAAAGAACCTATAAACAGTTAAGAGCGCAAAAAATATCCCTCTCAGAGCAAGAGCTGGATGAAATGAATAAAGCCATAGACGAAAACTTTTCAAACTCATCCTTCCTTCATGAAGTAACGGCAGAGATAAAAAAAAGTGTGTCTGAAGAGGATGCACAGCAGCTTCTGGTTTGGCTTAAATCCGACTCTTGGAAAGCTATCACCAAAGCCGTATCAAAGGATACATCTACCGAAGATGAGGCAGACATGCTAAAAATGTACGAGGCTCCTGAGATACTAATGTCAGATCAGCAGAGAACCAGCTATGTCGCAGAAATTGAAGAACTAACAAAGATAACTGAATTAATTATGAATCTACAAGTAAATGCACAAAGCATTGCACTTGAGACTTGTTCCTGCCCCAAGGACTTAAACCATGAAATTCTTCAAAAAGCAAAAGATCGCCTTACCGCATCATTACTAGAATCCACAGACACAATGAAACAAAGTCTACATATGTATTTTATGTTCGTTTATAGAGATATTAATAATTCTGAATTGCAAAAATACGTTGATTTTCTAGATCAACCGTACAGCCACACCCTTAACGATGCTGTATCCAAAGGCATAAGATCTGGATACCATAATGCAAATATCAACTTACAAAAATCATGGTCTCTGCCAAATCAAAAATGTGCAAAGCAACCTGAAAAACTATAAGAAGAGACAGGAATCAAAGCACCTTTAAACCCCCATTTATTTACCAAGTCGTACAATTCATCGTGTTATTCCAAACAGTACAATTCGTATTGGTTGGAGCACTATTCTGCAAAGCTCTTTCTTGTGCTGCTTCTTGCCTAGATATTTTTTGGCTATAGGATTGCATTTGCCTCAATGTTTGTTGATCGCGCAAGTTTGCTTGCTGTATGAGAGCATTTTCTTTGCCCGTCGCTATTCTAACCTCATCAGCATCTATTTTATTATACGTCACCAAAAGCAACTGGATCAACGACTACAGACGCAACAGCTCTTCTGGCTACTTTCTCATAACATTCAGCCGCTCAGAGCTTTGCTAGAGGGTAATGGTTTATCAGGAGTGCTGTGAGGACATTCAGCTTCATATTGTTCTTGCGCTCTACCACTGAGCTACAGCAGCATCATCATAAGATGAGCCGCAAATTACAACAAAATATTTTCGATGTTACGCAGTAATCCAGCAATATAGACATTCATCTCCATTTAGCGTAGAAAACACTATGGATTACGCACCCCCACCACAGATAGAACAGCTCATCATCTCAATTGATGAGGCAACCTTTGATAAAGACAAGCATCAAGCCATGATAAAAATGTCAGAGGCTTTTCAAAAATCACATACCATACAGGGTTACAACGGTGCAGACATAACATTGATCTATAACAACAATATGGACATTAATTTTAAAAAATGCCCACCTGTGCGCGTCCCGACAACAGATATAAAACGCGCGATTAACTTGCTCGATAACACAGTCACCCTAACCATCTCTAATATCTCGGAAACGCTAGCGGAAAAGATACGCAAAACCATGTGCCTGTTAATCGATACGGATACGGTCAAAAAAGTCAGTAATCCCAGCTATGTCTCCCCCAATGAGCCGAAGCAGCCCTATTCCAGCCTTAATGAATAACAGATTTCCCCAGCGAAGTTGCGCCCCTACAAAGTTTTCCCTTACGCTTTCCATATATTTTTGTATAGTGTGATCTATCAATCAGAATTGGAA
>JAHRWG010000253.1 GCA_019090295.1 Cycloclasticus sp.
ATAGGATTCTTCGGTCTTTAAAGGTTCCAGGCTCACCCTCATCGGCATTAACGCAGAAATATCTTGGCGATGCTTCGTTCCTAACAAGGTCTAGCTTGGTCGCCGTTGGGAAGCCAGCTCCTCCTAACCCTTTGAGGCCACTCTCTTTTAGAGTGTTGATAACCACCTCAGTGCTCATTGTATTTAGACGTATTTTTTTTAAAACTTGGTAGCCGTTGTCCTCAACGTATTGCTGGTAATTTTGATAAGACGGTATAGTAGCTAGGGTCTCATTATTTTCAATTTTTTTAAAAATTGATGTTGCGGTTGCCGCGCCTAGGTAGTTTTGATTAATGGCTACAGCGGGTGCTTGGTCGCATAAACCCATACAAGGCGATGCCTTTACAACTGTAGAGCTAGTGGTTTTTTCTTGAAGCTCGTCAAGCAAGGCTTCAGAGCCAGCCATGCAACAACTTAACGATGTGCAAACTTGAACTCTTATGGGTGGGTAAGGCGAGGTATTTTCCTTAAGAACATTAAAGTGTTCATAGAATGTAGCCACTTCATATACCTCAGCCAATGATAACTTCAAGCAATCTGCCAGAGCTTGTAAGTGACCACTACTGATGGCTGACCATTTATCCTGAATCAGGTGAAGGTACTCTATTAGCAGGTCTTTTTGAAGCGGCTTACCTGTTAGAAGTTTATTGATATCTTCTTGTGATGTAACGTCAACTTGGCGTTCTTTGGACAAGTTTTTATAAGCAGATTTTTTTCTTTTGCCGGGACGGATATTGCTTGTTGAGTGGTCGGACATAAATTTTAAACACAAATTTAACAAGAGATTTCACCATAGCATAAAAAAGGCCATGTGAGAACATGGCCTTTTTTCATATAAAAAGCAGTGAACTTAACTTAATTGAGGCCCGGCAGCGACGAGTGATTTACCTTCATCATTATCGGTATATTTTTCAAAGTTTATTTCAAATAGTTGAGCTAGCTCATGAGCGCGTTTATCCCAGTCTGCAGTATCTTCATAGGTGCTACGTGGGTCTAATATATCTGCATTAACACCCGGTAAGGCTGTAGGTACTTCTAAGTTGAAGTAAGGAATATGCTGAGTACCAGCCTGCTCTATAGAGCCATCAAGAATAGCATCAATAATGGCACGAGTATCTTTGATGGATATGCGCTTGCCTGTACCATTCCAACCAGTGTTTACAAGGTAAGCTTGAGCACCGACAGCTTCCATACGCTTCACCAATTCCTGCGCATATTTTGTAGGGTGGAGAGATAAGAATGCTGCACCAAAAGCGGCAGAAAATGTTGGCGTTGGTTTTGTAATGCCTCGCTCTGTGCCAGCTAGTTTTGCTGTGAAACCTGATAAGAAATAGTACTTGGTTTGATCGGCTGTTAATTTGGAAACAGGAGGAGTTACACCAAAAGCATCAGCCGTTAAAAAGATAACTTTTTTAGCATGGCCACCCTTTGAAATTGGTTTAACGATATTTTCAATATGCTCGATAGGGTAAGAGACGCGCGTATTTTCAGTTTTTGAGTTATCAGCAAAGTTTATTTTACCCTCATCGGTTACGCTCACGTTTTCAAGCAATGCATCACGACGAATAGCACCGTAAATTTCAGGTTCGTCCTCTTGGCTTAGGTTAATAACTTTTGCGTAGCAGCCACCTTCGAAGTTGAAGACACCATCGTCATCCCAGCCGTGCTCATCATCACCAATTAATTGACGCTTAGGGTCGGTTGATAAGGTTGTTTTACCCGTACCAGATAAACCAAAAAATATAGCCACGTCATTGTCTTTACCAATATTGGCTGAGCAATGCATGGATGCAATGCCCTGTAAAGGAAGCAGGTAGTTCATCATGCTGAACATACCTTTCTTCATTTCACCGCCATACCATGTACCACCAATCAACTGTATTTTCTCAGTTAGGTTAAAGGCAACAAAGTTTTCAGAATTTAAACCTTGTTCTTTCCAATTTGGATTGTTCGTTTTTGCACCATTCATAACCACGAAATTAGGTTCGAAATTAGCGAGTTCTTCTTCGCTTGGGCGAATAAACATATTCTTCACAAAGTGAGCTTGCCACGCCACTTCAACAATAAAACGTACCGCTAACCTTGTGTCTTTATTGGCGCCGCAAAAGGTATCCACAACAAATAAACGTTTGCTAGATAATTGCTCAGTAACGAGCCCTTTAAGGGAGTCCCAGTTTTCTTGAGAAAGTGGTTTATTATCATTTTTTCCTTGAGTTGACCACCAAACCGTATCACGTGATACGTCATCCATAACGATGTATTTATCTTTAGGAGAACGGCCAGTAAAAATACCTGTGTCTACAGCGACAGCACCTAATTCGGTTTCAATACCCTTTTCGTAACCATCTAAGTCAGAGCGAGTCTCTTCGGTAAACAAGAGGTCAAAAGATGGGTTGTGAATAACATCAGTGGCGCCTGTAATTCCGTATTGGGTAAGATCTATAGTATTAGACATGGTTCATGCTCCGGTATTAATAGTTGATTTGTTATTTTCAATCACCGCATAAGCAGAGTGATTGTGGATAGATTCAAAATTTTCAGCTTCTAAAATGTAAGCTAGAACACGCGCATCATTATTGAGGGCGTTAGCAACATCTCTGACTACATCTTCAACGAACTTCGGGTTGTCATAGGCCTGTTCGGTGACAAATTTTTCATCAGGGCGTTTCAATAGGCTATACAGTTGACTAGAGGCTTGCTGCTCGACTAAATCAATAAGGTCTTCGATATGAATTTGCCCATCAGTGACCGCTTCTACGGTAATGTGCGAGCGCTGATTATGCGCGCCGTAGTCAGAAATTTTCTTCGAACAAGGGCATAAGCTGGTCACAGGAACAAGTACTTTAATCGTGATGTGAGGCTGGTCTTCGGACCAAGACCCACTTAATTGAATTTGATAATCAAGTAAGCTCTTAACGCCAGTAATGGGAGCCGATTTATTGATAAAATATAAAAAGTCTGCAGTTATATGCCCGGTATCCGCTTCAAGTAATTGAGTCATTTTTTGAAGTAAGGCAGGGAATTTTTGAATAGAGAGCTGTTGGCAATCTTCATTAAGTAATGCCACAAAACGCGACATATGAGTGCCCTTTTGATGATGGGGCAAATTAACGGACATTTTAAAGGTGCCCACTGTTGATTGTTGCTGACCATTTTTATCAATAAAGTTGAAAGGGTGGCGAATATCCTTAATACCAACTTTATTAATAGGAATGTTACGAGTGTCGGGGTGGTTCTGTACGTCTTCTATGGTCATGTTTGTTAATCGTTTTAAATGTTTAAATTGAGGTGTAAAGGTTAGTTATCACAATCTAATAAACTAAGGTGTTTGGTAATGCTGGTTTCTATGCCGTTAATATCAAGTTGGGCTTCTGCAAGTAATTCCTCACGTGAACCATGGTCGAGATTAAGATCTGGTAAGCCTAGATTACAAAAATTAGATTGAATTCCCATACTATTAGCGAACTCATTAACAGCACTGCCAGCCCCACCCTGAATGGTGTTTTCTTCTATGGTAAATATTACCGAATGCGATTCGCTTACTTTTTTAATGATAGTTTCATCTAAGGGTTTAACAAAACGCATGTTTATTAAGGTTGCATTTATTTTTTTGGCAACCGTTAGAGCAGGTGACACCATGGATCCAAAAGCTAAAATAGCAATTTTTTCACCTTGGTGTAATGTAATAGCTTGGCCAATTTCTATGCTGTCTAATGATGGGCTAACAGGTTTTCCTGGTCCCTTTCCTCGTGGGTAACGAACAGAAGCTGGGCCATCGTAATTGAGACCAGTGGTGAGCATTTGGCGGCACTCGTCTTCATCTGCAGGTGCCATGATAACCATATTAGGCAGGCAGCGTAAAAAGGTGAAATCGTAAGACCCTGCATGAGTTGGGCCATCTGGGCCAACGAGGCCAGCTCGGTCAATAGCAAATAACACGGATAAATTTTGAAGAGCGACATCGTGTACTAACTGGTCGTAACCACGCTGTAAGAAAGTAGAGTAGATAGCCACAACAGGTTTTAGACCCTCAATAGCCATACCAGCTGCAAGCGTGATAGCGTGCTGCTCGGCAATACCAACGTCGAAATACCTATCTGGAAACTGTTGCTCAAATTGAACCATGCCAGAGCCTTCACGCATAGCTGGTGTGATACCGATAAGCTTGTCATTATGCATAGCAGTATCGCAAAGCCACTGACCAAAAACGTCGGTATAACTGGGTAAGCTGGGCTTTTTGGGGGGTAACTTATCTTGCTTGGGGTCAAAGGTACTGACACCATGGTAGCCAACAGGGTCAGCCTCAGCCGGTAAAAACCCTTTCCCTTTTTGGGTGACTATATGAAGGAATTGGGGGCCTTTTAAGTCTTTTAAGTTGGTAAGAGTTTTAATGAGCGTTGCTAGGTCATGGCCATCAACTGGGCCAATATAGTTAAACCCTAGTTCTTCAAATAAAGTGCCGGGTATAACCATGCCTTTCAGATGCTCTTCAGTACGTTGAGCAAGTTCCAAAA
>JAHRWG010000355.1 GCA_019090295.1 Cycloclasticus sp.
CGAAATACTCTGTACCATCAAAGCCTTTTGCTTTTATAATATAAAAGTAGGTTCCATCTGGAGCTTTAGTTCCTGAGAGAGTTCTTCCATCCCAATGTCCTTTTATATTATTCCAAGAAAACATTTTTTGACCCCATCTGTTAAATATTTCACCTTCAACAGACTCAAGATTTATACCATCAATAGTAAAAACATCATTAGATCCATCTCCATTTGGTGTAAACACATTAGGAATTAAAATTGCAGATTCTCCAAAAGCATCTATAATAATTGATGTTGTATCAGAGCAAATCCCATCAGTAACAATTAGAATAACATTATAGGTTCCAGCTCCACCATAAACATTTGTTGGTTCAAATTGATTACTAGTGTTTCCATCACCTAAATCCCAATTGTACGATACACCAGCACCCGTTGTACTTCCATTTCCAAAGAACACACTTAAAGGTATTGCTCCCGTTACTGGTGTCGCATTAATTACTGCTGTTACACCTCCTATTACTACAATTACTGAATCCATTGAACTCGAACAAACTCCTACATTATTAACGTAATATGTATATGTTCCTATACCAGGGTTCGGCAAAGATAGTGGAGAACCTGTACCTATTACAGTTATTCCTCCGGCATCACTATACCATGTAATCGTCCCTGTTCCCGAGCTAGTTGCAGCCAACGATAAAGGATCGCTAGCACATAATGGACTTATAGGGTTTGAAGTTATCGTATTTGCTGAATCGACAGTTACTTGTAAAGAATCTAATGCAGGACATGAATTTCCAGCAGGTGAAGTATTGTAATAAATTGTAAATGTTCCCAGTCCAGAAGCAACTAAATTAATTGTTCCATTACCAGGATTTATAACTCCAGGTGAAGATATTGTATATACTCCCCCTACTGTTCCAGCAAGATTAGCTATTGGATCTGTTGCACTAATACAGTATGATGAATTACTATAGCTAAACAAAGCAGAATCTACTTGTAATATTTCTATTGTTGTTGAATCGATTGCTGCAGCACACCCTCCAGCAGCAGCAACATTATTATATAAAGTATATATACCTGGCACACTTGAAGGCAAAGTAATATTTCCTGAAGCATCGACTATTAATCCACCTGAATTTGCAGAAAATACTCCCGCAACAGATCCTGCATTCATAATTAAAGTAGGACTTAGAGAATCTTGACAATATTGTGCCAAATCGTAACTAAACCCAGCAGTTGGGGCAGATGTTATTGTAATTAGAAACGTAGTTGAAGTAGGGCATGGATTTGCTGTAGGTGTAGTATAAGTTACTGTATACGAACCTAGTCCCGAAGCACTTAAATCTACTGTTCCATCACCAGAATTAATTACCCCTGGAGCAGTAATTGTAAATATCCCACCAGAGGTTCCTGTAATTGCTGCTATTGGATCAGTACCCGTTAAGCAATATGTTCCTGAAGGATAGGTGAAAGATGAATCATCGACTGCATTGATTGTAATTGTTGTATTTTCTATAACTGCTGGACATCCATTCCCAGCAGGTATTGTATTAGTTACTGTATATGTTCCTGGAGAACTCGCAACTAAACTCACTGTTCCGGTACCTGTATTAATACTCAATCCTGCAGGTACAAATGTATAAGTTCCTGCTACTCCTCCTCCTGAATAAGTAGGTGACGGATTTGCTGCATTCTGACAATAAGGAGTTCCTGGATAGCTAAATGTTCCTACAGGTAATGCTGTTATTGTTATCGTTGTATTTTCTATAACTGCTGGACATCCATTCCCAGCAGGTATTGTATTGGTTACTGTATATGTTCCTGGAGTACTCGCAACTAAATTCACTGCTCCAGTTCCTGTATTAATACTTAATCCTGCAGGTACAAATGTATAAGTTCCCGCTACCCCTCCTCCTGAATAAGTAGGTGATGGGTTTGCTGCATTCTGACAATAAGGAGTTCCTGGATAACTAAATGTTCCTACTGGCAGTACTGTCACAGTTATAGTTGTGTTTTCTATAACTGCTGGACATCCACCTGCAGCAGGTATTGTATTGGTTACCGTATATGTTCCAGGGGTACTTGCTGCTAAATTTACCACTCCCGTTCCAGCATTAATAATCAATCCGCCAGGTGCTGAAGTATAAGTTCCTGCTACTCCTCCCCCTGAATAAGTTGGTGATGGGTTAGCAGCATTTTGACAATAAGGAGTTCCTGGATAACTAAATGTTCCTATAGGCATTGCCGTTATAGTAATTGTAGTATTTTCTATAACCATAGGGCATCCTGCACTATTGATTGTATTAGTCACTGTATATGTTCCTGGTGTACTTGCAGCTAAATTTACTGTACCATTCCCAGCATTAATACTCAATCCTGCAGGTGCTGAAGTAAACGTTCCTGCTACTCCTCCTCCTGAGTAAGTAGGTGATGGGTTAGCAGCATTTTGACAATAAGGAGTTCCTGGATAACTAAATGTTCCTATAGGCAATGGTGTTACCGTAACAGGAAAACATGTCGGGGCACTTGTTCCACACAAGTTAGTTGCGGTTACACATATATTACCAGATGACCCTGGAGTAGCACTCGCACTAGAAGTTCCTTGTCCAGAGTTTATAGTCCACCCAGGGGGGAAAGTCCATGTATAAGAATTAGCATTTGCTACTGCTGGTATTGAATAATTTTGAGCAACACCTATACAAACAGGCGTAGCTCCAACTATGGGGCTTGGCTGAAATGCAGGTGAAGCTTGATTAGCGGGGACGTATGTCATTGTAAGTATAACTTGATTTACACAAACATCAAGTCCTGTACAAAGTTGAAAATTGTTTGCTGCACCATAATTATAATTTGGAATACCACATGGAAAAGTTTGGCCAGAAGTTGCCGCAACAGCACAAGGGCTGGAAGAACAGGGACATCCAGTGTTTGCATCATTTACAACAGGAAAAACACTACCATTTACATCGCCTGTCATAGTCCCATTACCACAACCAGCAGAATAAAAATCAATAGATATATTAGTAATAATATTACCAGCAGGTACAGGATCTATAAAACCTTGTGTTCCACAAGCAGTAGTATTTCCACAGTAACTAGAAAGTGTATTAAAACACCAATAATCGTCTCCACACACTGTACATCCTCCACAAGCCTGAAATCCAGTATAATTTATGGTAGTAGTAGCTGTTTGTGCTTTTACATTACTGGTTATTAGAGTGCTAAAAGATATAAACAGAATCGATACAATAGCAATAATAAGATTTCTCATAGTTATAAATTCAATAATAAATTATTCCGTTACCTGAACAACTGTAATAGTTGATAATAAAAATTGTTTAGCTTTTTCTTTCTCTGCTTTTGTTCCACTTGGTTTTTCAAAAATCAA
>JAHRWG010000254.1 GCA_019090295.1 Cycloclasticus sp.
CTCGGCAGCGTCAGATGTGTATAAGAGACAGGATCAGGGTCTACTGGGGCCTTATTGGCCGAGGACAAATCATCCAATGATAAGCTGAGTAAATCCTGCCGTTGCTCATTTTTCACCCATTTATTTAACGTCGCTAAGCTGGTCACTGCTAGCGGAAGCTTCTCATCATAAAAGTCGTACAAGGCTTGCTCATCGGCCAGCAAGTTCACTTGCCGACCTTTTTGCTGTTCGTACTCTAACGATTCAAGCAACTGCGTATTATGCTTAAAGAATTTAGTAAAACACGCCATATCTCGCTCCACTAAACCATGGCGAATAAATAACTCACGCGCCACTACCTTTTCGGTTCGGCTCAAAGGCACTTTGCGCCCCTTACTGATCACCAAGCCAAACAGCATCACCTGCTCATACACCATTGCTTGGCCAGATTTTTTCGACCAATGCGGTTCGTAATACTGGTGCTTAATTAAGTGAGGGGCAATTTTTTCAATCCACTCAGGTTTAATGGCTGCCGCTGTTCGGCCATAAACGCGCGTGGTTTCAACTTGCTCGGCCACCATGATCCACTTTGCCTTTTTCTTAAACAAGCTCGATGCGGGATGGATATGGAATTTTAATTGGCGCGCACCAAGGTATTCCGATTCTTCATGCTTAAAACCAATTCGTGTCACCAACCCACTCAACAAGGCCTGATGAATCGCATCATCATCAACATCGTTTGAATTAATTTTTAGTTTTAACGTCTTACTGGCTAGCTCAAACAATTGGCGGCGAATATCTTGCCAGTCTTTTAAACGCATATAAGACAGGAAATTCTCACGACAGTATTTGCGAAATTGATTACTGGATAAGGTTTTCTTTTCTGCCTGAAACTCACGCCATAGGGTTAAAAAAGATAGGAAATCTGAGTGTTCATTTTTATACGCGCGGTGTTTCTCATCCGCATACTTAGCCTTATCACTCGGGCGCTCTCGTGGGTCTTGTATCGACAAGGCCGACACAATGGTTAACACTTCGTTTAAGCAATCAAATTGCTCCGCCGCTAACAACATACGGCCAAACTGCGGATCTAAGGGGAAATGCGTTAAACGTCGGCCAATTTCAGTTAAACGCTCACCATCATCCAACGCACCTAATTCATGCAGGCTACGAACACCACTGCGAATCATTTTATCTGCAGGCGGTTCTAGAAAAGGGAACTGGTCAATATCAGATAAGCGCAACGACTTCATCTGTAAAATGACCGAGGCTAAATTTGTCCGTAATATCTCTGGTTGAGTAAACTCTGCACGCTGCTTAAAGTCATCTTCACTGTACAAACGAATACAAATACCCGGTGCTTCACGCCCACAACGACCACTACGTTGATTGGCGCTGGCTTGCGCAACCGGTTCTATCGGCAATTGCTGAATTTTACTGCGCTGGCTAAACCGGCTAATTCGTGCAAGGCCGGTATCAATCACGCAACGGATACCCGGCACGGTTAACGATGTTTCCGCCACATTGGTGGCCAGCACAATACGCAGTTTTTTATGCGGCTGGAAGATCTGTGCCTGCTCCTTACCGCTTAAACGAGAATACAAGGGCAGAATGTCGTAACCCGGCGGATGATGCTTACGTAACGCCTCAGCAGCTTCTCTAATTTCTCGCTCGCCACTTAGAAAAACCAACATATCACCCGCTCTATCACGGTGTAACTCTGCGGCCGCATCAATAATACCCTGCAACATATCGTGATCATTTTGCCCGGCATCCACACCAATCGGTCGATAGCGCATTTCAACGGGGTAAGTTCGGCCTGATACATTAATAATGGGCGCACCATTAAAATGTTTAGAAAAACGCTCAGGATCAATCGTAGCCGAGGTCACAATCAGCTTTAAGTCGGGGCGCTTAGGCAATAGCCACTTCATATACCCCAGTAGAAAATCAATGTTCAAGCTGCGCTCATGTGCCTCATCCAAAATCAAGGTATCGTAGCGACTCAAATAAGGATCAGATTTTATTTCTGCCAGCAAAATACCATCCGTCATCAGCTTAACCAAGGTGCTTGAATCTTCCTTGGCTTGAAAACGAATTTTATAACCAACCCCTTGCCCAAGCTCGGTTTTCAATTCCGCAGCAATGCGCTGCGCTACCGTAATGGCCGCCAAACGTCTTGGCTGAGTATGCCCAATTTGACCTTGAAAACCACGGCCCAGCTCTAAACATATTTTAGGTAGCTGAGTGGTTTTACCCGAGCCCGTTTCGCCACACAAAATAATCACTTGATGCTCTTGTATTAACGCCGCTATTTCATCCCTTTTCGCAGAAATAGGCAGGTCTGGGTAACGAATATCGGGGCAACTCGCCTGCCGCAATACCACCTGCTCACTGGACCGATGTAACTTGTCCTGTAAAGCCACCAAGCTTTCTGGTGCTGCACCTTTCCGCGTAGCTAAACGCTTTATTTGCTGTCGAAATGAAAACTGGTCTTTGCTCAGGCAATTCGGCACGAGGGCGCTAAGGCTTTTAAAATTTGGAGTGCTCGACATAGGCTGTCTCTTATACACATCTGACGCTGCCGAC
>JAHRWG010000255.1 GCA_019090295.1 Cycloclasticus sp.
AGTATTCTTGCAATGCAAGGATAAGGCCTTGGAATGTCTGGAGGTCATGCTTAGATTTGTTCACGAGAAAATTGAGAGTTATTAAAATGAAGAAGGAGTATATCTAATAAGCTTACAATTATCATTAATAGAGCGGTAAGAAAGGCCGCTAAGTGAGCTAAATAGGCTTGATACGACAAACAGTTTGAGACTGGTGATGGTTTTTAGTCATGAAAATTTTAAATTTAGCTAAAACACAATAGAAATCAATCGAGTATAATTCTCCGTTATTGAGTCATTCAACGCAGCGAGAAAATAGAACCATGGCAACACAGAAAAAGGCAGTCGCACTGATTTCAGGCGGCTTAGATTCGCTATTAGCGGCAAAAGTTATGCTGGAGCAAGGCGTACATGTAGAAGGTATTAATTTTTATACGGGTTTTTGTGTTGAAGGCCACACCCATGCTATTCGTAAAAAAGACAAGGCGAAGCCTAAGCGAAATAACGCACTATGGAGTGCTGAAATGCTGGGGATAAAGCTTCATATCATTGATATTATTGAAGAATATAAGGATGTTTTGATTAACCCAAAGCATGGGTATGGGGCTAATATGAACCCGTGCTTAGACTGTAAAATTTTTATGGTCGGTAAGGCAAAGGAGTGGGCCATAGAAAATGGCTTTGACTTTATTATTACCGGTGAGGTCATCGGGCAGCGCCCAATGTCACAACGTAAAGAAACGATGCCGGTTATTTCAGCGGAATCGGGCGCGGAGGATTTATTGCTTCGCCCTTTATGTGCGAAGAACCTACCGGAAACGTTGCCCGAGCGTGAAGGCTGGGTTAACCGTGATGAGCTATATGACTTTAGCGGCCGTACGCGTAAACCACAAATGGCGTTAGCCGAGAAATTTGGCTTTGATGATTATGCGCAACCAGCGGGCGGCTGTTGTTTCTTAACCGATAAGGCGTACTCAGTTAAGCTAACGGATTTATGGGCCTCGCGTGGTAAAAGGGATTATGAAATTGACGACATTATGTTGTTAAAAGTTGGGAGGCACTTTCGACCTAAGCCAAACTTAAAACTGATTGTGGCGCGTGAAGAAGGTGAAAATAACTTTTTACAAGGCTATAAAAAACAATTTATCACCCTGCGAACAATGAGTCATAAAGGCCCGTTAACCTTGTTGGATGGTACGGCTGATAAGGATGACTTTAAATTAGCTGCGCGTATTGTTGCACGCTTTAGCCAAGGCCGTGATGCCGAGGTGGTAGATGTTGAAGTGACAGAGAATGGGGTGAGTCACACTATTAGTGTAAAACCCTTTGCAGCAGATGAAATACAGGAAGCATGGCGAGTATGATTGAATTAGATGCGCGTCGCTTAATGTGCCCAATGCCGGTCATTAAGACGCAAAATATCATTAAAACAATGTCTAGCGGTGAGCAGTTACGGGTTGTTTGTACCGATCCAGGCGTGATGCAGGATATTCCCGCCTGGTGCCGAATAAATGGCCATATCTTGCTTAAAACTGAAGAAGTCGCAGGGGAATTCATTTTGATCATTGAAGTGGTTCAAGAATAAGGAGTCAATAATGTCATCATTAACGGAGCAAACAGAGGCAAAAAAGAACGTAACCATTTTAGGTGCCGTTGTTAATGTTGTTTTGTCAGCATTAAAAATTGGTATTGGCTGGATAGGTCAATCTCATGCGTTGATGGCGGATGGTTTTCATTCGTTATCCGACTTGCTATCAGATGGTTTGGTTTATTATGCGGCTCATCACGCCAACCAAAAGGCCGATGATAAGCATCCTTATGGGCATGCTAGGTATGAAACGCTGGCAACAGCCATCTTAGGTATTCTACTGATAGCCGTTGCAGGAGCTATTATTTGGGATGCCGGCATGCGTATTGTTGATGATAAGACAATATCGTATGGATGGTTAATTATTGCAGCAGCGAGTATATCGGTTTTATCTAAAGAGGTTTTATATCACCTAACGTTGCGGGTGGCTAAAAAGACTAAGTCGAACTTATTAAAAGCCAATGCCTGGCACCACCGGAGTGACGCTATTTCATCGCTGATTGTGCTGTTTGGTGTAGGGATGGAAATGGCTGGTTTTAAATATTTTGATTCTATTGCCGCTGCCTTGGTGGGGTTAATGGTTGCAAAAATAGGCTTTGAGTTAATGCTGGGTGCAGCAAATGAACTGGTTGATAGTGGGTTAAGTGCCGATAAAGTAGCGCAGATAAAGTCTGTGATATTAAGCGTTGCAGGTGTTAGAGAGTTGCATTTCTTGCGGACTCGAAAAATGGGTGCGGCAGCCTTGGTTGATGTGCATATTCTAGTAGAGCCAAAGATCAGTGTGTCAGAAGGACACCTTATTAGTGAAACGGTTAGGCTGGCTTTGGTTGATAGTATAGAAGACCTTGGTGAAGTGATGGTGCATATTGACCCTGAGGATGATGAGCTATCTTCGCCAAGCATTGATTTGCCGCTTAGGGATGAATTATTAATCCAATTGAAGGGCGTATGGGCGACGCTTGAAGAAGCGAATGACGTTAAACACGTGAACTTACACTATTTAGATGGTAAGGTCATTGTGGAAATAGAGCTCCCTGTGAGCTTATTGGGAAAAGCAGCTGACCCAAAAGACATTTCAACACGCTTTCAGCAAGCCACGGTTAAGTTACCAGCGGTAGAGCAGGTAAAGGTTGTTTTTTCATAAATTACTCATGTGGTTTTTAGGGTTCATGTAAGTTATTTGCTACTGTAGCTTGAGCATAAAAACCGCTGTTAATAACCATAGGAGGTGGGTATGAAACATGGTGTTTTAATTTTAGCATTGATTTTGGTTGCTATAAGCGCTCAAGCGACGGTCTATCAATATACCAACAAGCAAGGCAAGGTATCGTATTCAGATACGCCGCAGAAAGGCGCGACAAAGGTTGATGTGCCAACTGTTATGACCTATGAATCACCGAAACGTATAGCGCAGCCTGCTAAGTCGTTTATAGAGCCGCCTCAAGCCGCTTACCAAACCCTTAATATTTTATCACCAGCGGATGAAAGCACCGTGCGAATGGAAAAATTACCAGTAACGTATGTACTTGAGCCTTCATTGAATGAAGGGGATGTGCTGGTGCTTTACGTGGATAATATCAAGCAAGACAGTTTATTCATTAATGGTTTGGCTAGAGGCCAACACAGCATTAGGTTAGAAATAAGAAATATGGCAGGTGAGGTATTGTTAGCTAGCCCACAGCATGTTATTCACAGCCAACGTAGCTCGGTTTTTTCTCCAAGCCGCAATCACTAATAAAAACTGCTGCACCAGTATGGTGCAATAATATCAGGGTCAACGTGTCACGGTT
The DNA here is from genome assembly GCA_019090295.1 of Cycloclasticus sp. Lineage (GTDB taxonomy): Bacteria > Pseudomonadota > Gammaproteobacteria > Methylococcales > Cycloclasticaceae > Cycloclasticus. Next base: position 3,358 of record JAHRWG010000255.1, read on the forward strand.
CATGGTTGAGGCTGATTTAGCCCCAAACTGCACCTTGGCTTGGTTGTTGCATGGAGCATTAAATGAATAAACCGATTCAATTACCCCCTACATTTATCGAGCAGCTTTCTATAGGCATCATTGTCTTTGATTGTAACGATGCACTTAGCTATATTAATAATTCGGCAGAAGTGTTATTGGATATTAGTGCAAGGCAAGCACAAGGGATTCAGGCAGAAAAGTTATTTGAAGGCTCTAGCTTTAATATTTCAAAGGGACTGCAACGTGCCCGAAAGCAGGCATCGAGGATCACCGAGCACCGCGTTATAATTAATGGCCCAACGCAAGACAAAAAAAACATTAGTTTATCGTTTAACCTGATTGATAGTACGGAAGATTTTAATGGCAGTGTGTTAATTGAAATGGTCGATTTCAATCATTATTTACAAATCGACCAAGAAGAAAAGCTACTATCACAAAATGAGCTAGCGACGAATATGCTGCGCGGCTTAGCCCATGAGATTAAAAACCCATTAGGCGGTCTACGTGGGGCAGCTCAACTGCTGGCTAAAGAACTGGATGGAAGTTATTCGGATTACACGCATGTCATTATAGAAGAAGCGGACCGTTTAAGAAAACTGGTTGATAGAATGCTCGGCTCATCGGAGCGCCCTAATCATCAGCCCATTAATATTCATGTCATCATGGAACGGGTAAGGCAACTTGCAGTTGCAGAGGTTGGTGAAGGTATCAGGCTTATTTCCGATTATGACCCCAGTATTCCTGATATTACTGCTGATAAAGACCAATTGATTCAGGCCATTTTAAATGTGGTTAGAAATGCTATACAAGCGGTGGGTGCGCAGGGAGTTATTACATTAAAAACACGCATACACCGTAATTTTACGATTTCGGAAGAAACCTACCGCTTGGCGGTAAAAATTGATGTTATAGATAATGGTCCAGGAATTTCTGAGGATATGCTAACAAAAATATTTTATCCAATGGTAACCGGGCGCCCTGATGGAACAGGCTTGGGCTTAGCCATCGCTCAAAAAAATGTTCAGCGACACAATGGCATTATAGAGGTGACAAGTGAGCCGGGCCGTACCGTATTTTCAACAATATTACCGTTAGAGAAAAAAGATGAGTGAAAAAATTTCTGTTTGGGTGGTCGATGATGACCGTTCTATTCGCTGGGTGTTGGAAACAGCCTTAAAGAAAAGTGGCTGCCAAGTTGTAAGCTTTGATAGTGCGGATAAAATATTGGAATTAATGCATGACGATATGCCTGATGTCCTTATAACCGATATAAGAATGCCCGGTAAAGATGGTATTGAGTTATTAGCCGACTTGCAAAAGCTTTACCCCGCATTACCAGTCATCGTCATGACGGCGCACTCTGATATGGACAGTGCCGTTTCAGCTTATGATGGAGGGGCGTTTGAGTACCTGCCGAAACCATTTGATATTGATGAGGTGGTTAACCAAGTTGAGCGAGCGTATGAGCACAATAAAAAAAGGCTTGTAGAGCAAGGTGAAAATGGTGAGCACTATAAAGTTAGTGAACCAGGAATTATTGGTAGTGCGCCAGCCATGCAAGCGGTGTTTAGAGCCATTGGTCGCTTGTCACGCTCGAATGTAACGGTGATGGTTAATGGTGAATCAGGCACTGGAAAAGAGCTGGTAGCAAAAGCATTGCATGAGCATAGCTTAAGAAAAGACAAACCTTTTATTGCGCTGAATATGGCAGCGATTCCTAAGGATTTATTAGAGTCTGAATTGTTTGGACATGAAAAAGGGGCCTTTACCGGAGCAACCAGTCGCCGTAAAGGGCGCTTCGAACAAGCCAATGGCGGCACTTTATTCCTAGATGAAATTGGAGATATGCCGGCAGATATGCAAACTCGCCTACTTCGGGTGCTATCAGATGGTGATTTCTTTTCAGTGGGTGGGCATCAACCCATTAAAGTGAACGTGCGCATCATAGCGGCGACTCACCAAGGGCTAGAGAAGCTTGTAGAAGAAAGGCGTTTTAGGGAGGATTTGTTCCACCGCTTAAACGTGGTTAGGATTAAAATTCCTCCTGTTAGAGACAGGCGAGAAGATATTCCTTTGTTAGTGATGCACTTTCTCACTAAAGCGGCTAATGAAATAGAGGGAGAGGTCAAACATGTGGACCCCAAAGCCATGGAATATCTACAAAGCTTAGAGTGGTCTGGAAATGTTCGGCAAATAGAAAACACCTGTCACTGGCTAACGGTTATGTGCCCTAGCAATACGGTTCAATTTGATGATTTGCCGGATGAATTAAAGAACAAAAAAAGTAGTCCGCGGGCCGCCGTTGAAGGCGATTGGTTGGATGCTGCAAAAATTGATATTAGCCGTCGTTTAGCGCAGGGTGAAGTTGATATAGCAAAGCGAGTGGTGTCTTCCATTGAGAAGGTGTTAATTATGCAGGCCTTGGAGATAACTAAAGGGCGTCGTCAGGATGCTGCTAAACTGCTTGGTTTAGGGCGCAATACGCTCACTAGGAAAATTCAAGAGTTTAGCGCCTAAAACCTGCGGAACCTATAAGGTGCTAAGCATCTAGGCTGCCGACTAACTCCGATATATGGCTCAACTGATGCTCATCTAAGTAGTTTGCAATGCCCTCATTAACCTTGGCGCATAGCAAAGGGTCATAAAATAAACCAGTGCCAAGCCCGATAGCACTGGCGCCTGCAATAATAAACTCAATGGCATCATTGGCCGTGGTAATGCCACCTTGACCAATAATGGGAATATTATGTGCCTTACAGACTTGGTAGACTTGGTGTACCTTCAATAAAGCGATAGGCTTAATGGCAGGCCCAGATAGGCCGCCTTGTATATTGCCGATAATGGGTTTTCTTGTTTTGGTATCAATCGCCATGCCCATGAGCGTATTAATCACCGAGAATGCATCACTGCCTGCATCGATACAGCGTTGTGCGCTTTCAGCAATGTTTGTTTGGTTTGGTGATAGTTTAGTAATGATCGGTTTTTTGGTCACTGAGCGACAAGCGGCAACAACACGTGCGGACATATCAGGGTCGTTACCAAAGGTCACGCCACCTTCTTTTACATTCGGGCACGAGATGTTTATTTCGATAGCTGCTACGGGGGATTGATCAAAAATCCGAGTGACCTCAGTGTACTCTTCAATGGTCGAGCCAGACACGTTGGCAATAAATCGAGTTTCCTCAAAATCTAGGTTCGGTAGAATATCATTAACTACCGCGTTAGCCCCTGGGTTTTGTAGGCCAATGGCGTTTAACATGCCAGAGGGCGTTTCATAGACTCGATGCGTTGGATTACCTGGACGTGCCTCTAAAGTGGTGCCCTTAAGGCAAACAGCACCAACATCATGATGAGAAAAGCCCTCTACTCGGGAGTATTCTTGGCCAAAGCCAACACAACCAGACAGTAAGACAACAGGCGTTTGAAAACGCATTCCGCAGAAAAAAGAAGCTAATTTAGGATGCAGCATTTAATCGGTGATAGTGAGATAATAAGCGAATTATAACAGTTAACCGAAAGTCATTATCACCATGATTCATGTTGTTTTGTTCGAACCAGAAATCCCTCCTAATACAGGTAATGTTATGCGGCTTTGTGCCAATACAGGTGCGCGCTTAAGCTTAATTCACCCTTTAGGTTTTGAGTTAGATGATAAGCGTTTGCGGCGCGCAGGAATGGATTACCGTGAGTGGGCGGATGTTCAAGAGTACCAAAGTTTTGATGAGTTTGTTGCCACAGAAAAACCGATTAATATTTATGCCTTCTCTCGATTTGCAAAAAACAATTATGCTGAGGTCAGCTATAAAGATGGAGATGCCTTGGTATTTGGCCCAGAAACACGTGGTTTGCCAGCATCATTAATGGCAACCATTAATGAAAAAAATCACGTTTTAATACCTATGCGAGAAGGCAGTAGAAGTTTGAATTTATCTAATTCGGCGGCTGTTGCAGTATATGAAGCATGGCGGCAACTAGGGTTTAAATAAGGCAGAGCTTTGATACGCTGATTAACGTTGAGCAATAGTGAGTAGATATCGAACAGCCACCTCTGGTGCAAGTTTTTTATACAAAATGCGGTAGACTTGGGTGCAAATGGGCATCTCAAGTGCCCACTTTTTACAAATTGTATGGACTTCACGGGCCGCATGAATGCCTTCAACCTCTTGCCCAATAGCTAATTTTGCATCCTCTATAGACTCACCTTGCCCTAGCCTTAGCCCTAAGCGGCGATTGCGTGACTTATCATCTGTGCAGGTGAGTACTAGATCCCCAACACCTGCAAGGCCAAGGAATGACTCTTCTGAACATTGGTAGACATTGCCGAGTTGAACCATTTCTTTAAGACCCAAGGTAATGAGAGCCGCTCGGGCATTTGAGCCAAAGCCTAAGCCGTCAGAAATGCCGGCAGCAATCGCTAAAATATTTTTCATCGATCCACCAATTTCAGCGCTTGCAATGCTTTCAGTAGGAAAAGTTAGGAAATTAGCGGTGCGTATTGTTTGAGCAACAAATGTTGCCGTCTCCAAGTTAGGGGAAGCAACAATCACAGCCGTCGGTAAGCCTTGTGCAACTTCAAGAGCAAAGCTAGGGCCAGAAATCAAAGCCATGCGAACGGTTGAGCCAAGCGTTTGCCGAACAACCTCATGTGCTAGAAGCCCTGTATCTGTTTCAAAACCTTTGGTTATCCAAGTGACAACAGCATCTTTTTGTAAGGATGGTTTGAATTTCTCTAAGGTTGCTCGAAGGGCGTGACTAGGAACGGCCACCATAATGAATTGATGCGTTGAGACGGTTTTCTCTAGGTTATGAGAGGTTGATAGCGTTTCGGGAAATGGATGATCTGGCAAAAACCTAGTATTGCAGCGATCCTTTTCTAATGTAGAAATGTGAGCAGGGTGGTGTGCCCATAAGGTGACATGGTGGCCTGCACGTGCCATCATAAGAGCCATGGCAGTCCCCCAAGAGCCCGCACCTAAAACCGCTATTTTCATGGCGGCCACCCGCTAATTTACGGTAGAGTCTTTCTTATCTTGAGCATGCTGGGCATAAAGTGCATCAAAATTAACAGGATTCAATAGCATGGGAGGAAAGCCACCTTTGGTCACAAGCTCTGAAACAACTTCGCGCAAATAGGGGAATAAAATATTTGGGCAAAAGCTACCTAATAATGGGCCCATTTCATCTTCTGGGAAGCCTTTAGCGCCAAAAATACCTACTTGGGTAGCTTCAACAAGGTAGGCGGTTTTATCATTGTTTTTCACCGTGACGGTGACGGTAATGGATACCTCATAAAGGTCTTGAGGTGCCTTACTGGCATTGCTGGTTAGATTAATATCAACACTTGGTTCCCACTTTTCAGTGAAAACAAGTGGGGCATTAGGGCTGTCTCTTATACACATCTGACGCTGCCGACGAAC
>JAHRWG010000256.1 GCA_019090295.1 Cycloclasticus sp.
ACAGGTTACCAGAGGGTGTTGAAGGGCCTTCTTTTAATGATGAGTTTGGTGATATTTTTGCAATGGTTTATAGCTTTAATAGTGACGACTATTCGTTCGCAGACATTAAAGATTATGCTGAGAAAGCACGTAACGCACTCGTGCGTATTGAATCTGTAGAAAAGGCCATTCTTTATAGCGTCCAAAATGAAAAAATATTTGTAGAGCTGGATGATAAGCGTATGTCTGCACTTGGTTTAGACCCACTGCAGATAGGACTTTTATTAAATGAACATAATAAAGTGCAAAATAGAGGTCGTATTGAAGGAAAGAAATCCTATTATCGACTTCGCCTTAATGATCGTTTTAGCTCCATTGATGACATCAAAAAAATGCCCATTGGTTTAACAGATGGCAGTGTTATCTATCTTGAAGATGTTGCTAATATTCAGCGTGGTTACGATGACCCAGCGGTATTTAGAATGCGAGTTAATGGAGAGCCTTCTATAGGTTTAGGGATTACGATGCGCGAAGGTTATCAGTTATTAAGCTTATCTGATGAAGTTAAAAAAACAATGGCTGAGTATACGGAGCAGTTACCGGCAGGGATAAATGTGTCACTGGTAGCCGATCAGCCTCAGTCAGTTAAGGAGCAAATTAACCGTTTTGTGTTCAAGTTACTGCTGGCGATTATTATTGTTTTAATTGTTTGCTATTTTTCACTTGGGTTTCGTACGGGCTTTATTGTGGCCTTAGCTATTCCGGTTGTTTTAGGTGTGGTTTTTGTCTTGATGTATATATTGGAAATTCCATTAACCCGAGTGTCTTTAGGTGCATTAGTTATTGCACTGGGTTTGTTAGTGGATGATGCGATGATTGTTGTAGAGTTAGTACATGTAAAGCTTGAGCAGGGCTGGGACCGGTTCAAAGCGGCTACTTTTACCTATACCTCAACAGCCAAGCCTATGTTGAGTGGAACGTTGATAGCATCGGTCGGTTTTTTACCGGTGTTTATTGTTGATGCATCACCTAGAGAAATATTGGGAAGTCTTTTTGTAGTGATTACGGCTTCTTTAATCACCTCATGGTTCGTAGCCGTTTTATTAACGCCTTATTTGTCATTTAAATTATTAAAAGTAGGGCATCAGCAAGGGGGGCAGCCTCAAGCCAATAATACGAATAATGCTGCGATGTATCAAACTGCTTTTTATAAAAAATTTCGTGCGTTGATTGTTTGGTGTATGACGCACAGCAAAATAGTCCTTGGCATCACTGCTTTACTGTTTATTCTGACTATTGTGGGGATGCAGAGCGTCAAAATGGAGTTCTTTCCAGGAAATGATCGACCTGAAGCACTGGTCGATGTGTGGTTCCCAGAAGGAACGAGCTATCAGCAAATGGAACGTCAGATTAAAGAAGTTGAAAACCTGCTCGATCAGCAAACGGGAATTGAAAACTATATTACTTATATAGGTGGAGACTCTTTGCGTGTACAAAATGATATGTACGTGGAGCAACCTAATTCCAATTACAGCAAAATAGTTGTCATTGCTAAGAACCTAGAGGCACGTGAAGAATTAAAAACGTTATTAGTGCATTATTTTGCGACACATCAAGCCAGTGTGCGTACTCGGGTGTACAGTCTCGTCTATGGTTTGCCCTTTAGTTACCCTGTGCAGTACTTAATTACGGGTAATAAATCAGATCAGCTAGCCACTATTGCACAGCAACTTAAAGACATTGTAAAAGAGCACCCAGCAACTCGTGATGTGCATGATAACCGTCGAGAAAAAAGGATGGCGGTGGATATTAAGCTAGACCTTTCTCGTGTCGCTGCCAGTGGAACGACCCCAGCTCAATTAAGTAAAACACTGCGTGCCATGTTAGATGGTTTACCCGTTACCCAATATCGAGAGGGCAATGATCAAATTGCCGTCGTACTCCGTAACCAGTCCGATAATCGTTATAATTTAGATAGGATTAAATATTTACAGGTACCCATAGGCAATGGGACTACAGTAGCACTGTCTGAGTTGGCGGATATTAACTTAAAACTGGAAGAGGGTGTTATTTGGCGCTATAGCGGTTATCGCTCTGTTATTGTTCAGTCCTTGCTGGAAAAAGACGTGCTAAATTTTAATGTGGTGAAAGAGCTTCAACCCAAAATTGATAAACTTCGTGAAACCTTGCCCAGTGGTTATCGTATTGAAGTATTTGGCGAAGTGGATATTTCTCAAGAAGTTGATGGGTTGATAGCGGAAACCTTGCCGTTTATGCTGGTGGCCATTTTAACGTTATTGATGTTTGAGCTAAACAGTATGAAAAAAATGGCGTTAGTATTGATGACAGTACCGTTGGGGTTGATTGGTGTTGTTTCTATACTGTTGCTGTTGGACTTATCATTTGGCCTCGTTGCGCGACTTGGTCTGCTCGCTTTGGTAGGGATTATTATTCGTAATACGATTATTTTAATGGACCAAATTGATCAAGACTTAGCTGCAGGTTCGTCACCTTGGGATGCGGTGTTGGAGTCGACTGTACGGCGTGCTCGCCCCATTATCTTAACGGCATTGGCGGCTATTTTTGCGATGATACCCTTAGTGACTGATTATTTTTGGGGGCCAATGGCGATTACGATGATGAATGGGTTGTGGGTGGCTACCTTGCTAACACTGTTTGTATTTCCAACAATGTATGTTGTTTGGTTTAAAGTTGATAACTCAAATAGGGTCATACGTTAATGCGTCATCTGGCTTTCTATAAAGCGCTTGATTTTTGGGTATTGGAAAAATTTCTTGGCTTACCTTTGCCATGAATAGGGTGCTAGGATAAGACATGCTTTTACCAGACAATAGAAAACTTAATATTATTTTCTCTCTAGACAAGTCATGCCTAGGACCTAAAGAGGATGAGCCAATAGAAGAATTTTGTCTCTATGCGATGAAAAAAATTAAACTAGGGTCTGAGGGATGGATCAACTGGTCAGCGACGCCTAAGACGGTTAGCTTAGCTAAAGAAGTGTCTTATCATATTAATGGTAAGACATTATTGCCTGCTCAGGCCACACAATACATTGAACGATTAGGCGGAAACTTAAAGGACCTTGAGATGGATTTTTTCTCTAAAACGGCAAGGCTGATAGACCTTTTTTTAAGGTATAAGCTAAAGGTGTAGCTCGCTAAAGTTAGTGTTTTTTTTATTAAATAAAATAATAACGATGAAAC
>JAHRWG010000257.1 GCA_019090295.1 Cycloclasticus sp.
ACCCACCCATGTGCTTAACGTTGGAAAAGCGGTTTATAGTCATCAAGGCTGAATATCCAAAGAAAAAGTTTTGCTTTCAAAGCCAGTTCGCGTCGATTCTTCCCAAGTTATATCTATGGAATATAAGGATCCTCTACTACAGGCATCTCCATCTGTTGCATCTGCATCAACACATGATATTCCCCCCGTACCCGTAGGCAAGACATAACCTAGTGTGGTGAACCAGCGATCTAAATCTGCATTCGCCATTTCAGTTGCGGAGCACTTATTAGCCACTGCAGTTCCTGCAAACGAAATCTCACAGTCATAACCTACCCCAGGCGCTCCAGTCGCTTCATAAGTGCCATTAATAGCACCACCAATATTGGCTCGGATTCGATCTGCAATGTTGTATGTTGCTTGTGTAACCTCCGTCCTCAAATCAGCAACCCGGTTATTTTTCATCCCCTCCGTTTGCAGAGCTGCAAAACCAAGAAGCCCAAAAGCCATTACAAAAACGGTAACCAGGATTTCAATTAAAGTAAAACCTGCTTGCCGACAGGGTAAGCAATCAGCCTTAATCATGGGGTGCAATCCCCCAAACTAACGTCACCATCACTGGGCAACACTGTCCTAATACGACCGGAACTACTAATAATAGCGACACGCCCATTTTCATCATCAAAATCACCCGTGCCATCATGATCTTCGTCAAAACAAAGCGCTAACTGCCCGTTAAAGCCCAAACTATAGCCCTGAGCACCAAACGATATTCGATTCGAAACATTATTATTACCGCGCAAGGTATAAAGGGCATGATCAAAGCCATCGTTAACTAGGATGATATTTTCACCCGCGTCAACAACACCTGGATTAGCACCAGCGTCATCAAATACGATCCAGCCATCCTCCCAGTCACCGCTGCAGGAAGCACCGTCAGAGCTACGGCACATGGTCACACGGACATTGCGCAACACTGCCTGGCTACGAGCCGTGTTTAAACCTGAAACAATATCACTGGCCTGGGCTTCTAGCTTATTTTTCGCCAACATTTTCATAAAGCTCGGCGTACCTGCGGCTAACAAAATTGCAGCAATTGATATTGTGATCATCAACTCTATCAGTGTGACCCCAGTGGACTTTTTCATTTACAAACTAATCTCCAATCCATCATTACGCTGTTCATGCTGTAATAAATAGCCCATTTCACCCATAAAAAGAAAAACAAAACAGACGGGCGGCTCAAGCTTTTGCCCCGGAGGCCACACAGAAAATAAAACCCAATACAATAAAATCCCATCTTGAGAAAACAAGATTTTGAGCTATTCTTCTTTCCCAAATACTAGCGCCGGGACACTGGCTTAACCACTTTAAAGCGATAACACTCACAGCTAAGCCATTACTTTTAGCAAGTGTAAAACATAGCTTATCGCAGCAAGCCCCTTCAAGGGGAAGCAGGGCTTTAAAGATAACCAGTTTGTGTGTTTTAGTGATCGCGATCACAAGTTGCTTGTAGAAAGCCCATTTAAGCCGCAACTCTATCCGAAAGATCTTAAATAGCGTTTTTAATCATCTGCAAGGAGGGAGGCCGCTCCGCTATTACGCTTATCTAGTCGAAGCGACCAATCGTATAAAACAATTATTTATATTAAGGCTCGACAAGCCTATAAACCCGTAACAGGAAGTCTACATTTTTTTAAAATTGTGGACCCAAACCAGGTCATCCTCATTCCAGGTCATACCCTCGTGCATGCTGAGTATCACCTGCTTGTAAACTGCAAGAGCGGGATAACCTTCCTCTCGGGCATCGGTGTCGCTCATATCCCCGAGGCGCTGGCGCTCCAGCGATGTCACTTCAAAGGTGTCGCCTTCCAACTCGAATGTCTCACCGGGGTGAGCGTAGACACCATCGCGACGCTGCTGGGTTTTCTGACCGGCGCGCACGGCGGCAACTGACTTGGGGTGGCGTACAAGATTGCCAATTTCACAGGTTTTTTCTGGATAATCACTCATGATTCGTTCTTTTCCTCCTAGGGGTTAAATTAAAGGTTACTGGCTTATGCATAATAAGCTACAGGTCGAGACTGCGGGCAATGATATTGCGCTGAATTTCACTGGTTCCCTCACCGATCACATAGACCAGGGCGTCACGATGAAAGCGTCCCACTGGGTACTCACGCATAATACCTGCACCGCCGAGAATGCGGATGGCATTCTCGCTTACTTTTAATGCGGTTTCACTCGCAATGAGCTTAACTTTCGCTGCGGTTGGCGAATCTAAGGTACCCCGGTCAACGCGCCAGGCACCATAATAAACCAGCCACTGGGCCGCATCGATATCTGCTGCCATATCAGCCAGCTTGTGGGCAATGGCCTGAAATTTACCGATAGTTTTATCGCCCACCACGCGCTCCTGAGCATAGCGTTGCGCCTCAGCCATCGCGCCCTTGGCCATGCCCAAACAATTTGCCGTAACACCGACACGGTTTTCAGCGAGGGATTCGAGGATTATGGGATAAGTACCCTCCTCACCACCCAGCAGACAATCGTCGGGCACAAACACCTCATCAAAAAATATCAGGCCCGTTTCGGAGGCGCGAATACCTTCTTTG
>JAHRWG010000349.1 GCA_019090295.1 Cycloclasticus sp.
ATAATTGCAGCTGATATAGGTATTACAAATATAGAAGCGAAGTACACCCAAGTTGGATGCTCTACCTTAAAGTCTAATCCAAATATAACTTCTAATATTATTGATCCCATAAGATATCCCATTATAATAGCAAAATTTAAGACGACCATTGTTACTCCAGCTACCCCTGCGTCTGATTTAAATTCTATAAAAGAACTTCTTAAATCCTTATCATAACCCTGATTATCTACAATCATAGCTATATATAATATTAAATTTGTGAAAGGTGCTAAAAACCAGAATATTAAACCTAGTAATCCTCCCCAAAATAAAGGACAAATTGTGCTAGGTACTTCATCGTACTTTTTATAATATTTGTAAAACCATAACCATATGTTATTTTTCATTGAAATTTCCATAATACTATTATTTAAATTATTTAAATTATTAAAAATGTAGGCTACACACTCATACCTACAGACACCATTACAGCGAACCACAAAGGGCTGATGACTTAATTACTAACTAAAACTAATCTTTATATACACCAAGGTTGAACCTGTTCAGTATTCAATAATGGTACAAATTTTACTCTTTCAGTTACTTTGCCTCTTCTCCATCCTTTATTAGAGGCAATTACTCTACTTACAATATTTGTTATTCTTGCTCGTTTCATAATTATTCTTCTTTATGTTTAAAATACTCTGTTTTTCTTGATATTACCTCTTTAGTCCATGTAAAGGGTATACTCTTCCTAGTACTCTTAATATCTATACATTCTTTTGATGTATAAGTATAACCAGCTGTGTAGCCATTTGCTAATTTTGCTGCAGCTTCGTTAGGAGTTACGTTTCTTTCTATAACGTCTGTATAGTAGCTTGGCTCTAAGTCATAGTACCAGTTTCCTAATACTATAGCTAATACAAACACGATAAGTGCTAATTTAAATTTAATCATTTTTCGTTCCAAAATTTATCAGAGTTAAACTCTATTAGATTAATACCTCCTAGTGTTAAAGCTAGGGCTAATGACATTAAACTACCTGTCATAATAGAAGAAAATAATAAAACTATAGATAATACCATAAATATTGCTACAGCTATAAGAGCTCCTCTTTTGGAGAAACTATTACTATCTGTATTATATATAGTTGAATCTGTATGTTTCATAAGTCTTCTATTATCATCAAAATCATTACCAGAAGCGTATAATTGTATACAATTATCACTTTCCCTTACATAATCATAACTATCAGAAGAACTATGCATATGCTCTCTATAAAAGATAATATATGTCTCTGCTGGTTTACCATCATAAGCTTTTGTAAAATACTCCCTTGGTGCTAGAATATAAAATTCAGTATCCATCATAGTTTTCTTAAACTTCCCTGTGAAGTCTAATATGATTTTAGCAGCTTCTTCTGGAATATATGCGTATAATTGATCTACCATAAGAATTTGTAAGAAATGAGAATTACATAATTTTTTCATGTACTTCCCTTTAAATACAGGTAATCCTTCAAATATATTTTCTATAGCATTGATTTCATTAATTTCTTTCATTTCTCTTTTAACAAAAGAGGCTTTAGAAGGCATTCTAAGCTTTCTAAACACTTCATCAGTCTCTTTAGGAGCTTCTAATAATAATACCTCCTCATCTGTTACATTAGCAGTATCATGATGCATTTTAAGGCTACTTTGCTTCACCTTAAATAATTTATTAGATGTTCCAGACATTATAGTAAGTGTTGAGTTACTAATTCAACTAAATATAACTTAGTAAAGAAAGTTATCTTAATGAATGGTAATAAATTAGGTATAATTAAGTAAGCAGCAAAAGCATAAGGTATCCAGGATAGTATATTGTACACTGTACCCATACGTCTAGTTTTATAAAAGTGATCTCCTACCTTTGTGTAAGGAGTATCTTTTTTATATTCTGCCTCTTTACTCCCTTCTATAGTTGCATTATGTGCAGTAGCTATTGTGTCATTTATACTAAAGAATTTAATAATTCGTTTAGGTAAAAACCATATTAGAAATAGTCCTAATAATATAGGAATTAAGAATGTAATTGCAGTAAAAGCTACATATTGTTCTACTACAATAGTACTTTCCTCCCAAATAACAGCTACAGCCTTCTCAATTTTAGTACTAAGAGTACCTGCTGTCTCTTTAATGGTAGGCATAACGTCTTGAACATAACCTACAATGGTTTGTTCAGCATCATTGAGTGTTTCGACGGTGTCTGCGACAATGTCTATACCTTCAAGTATGTTTTGTGAGTGCATAGCACTGTTAGCTGTAAATAATAGTAATAATGTAATAAATAAATGTTTCATGTTTGTTAAATTTAAAGTTTATAATTAATAATTGTGTTAATCAAAGATTTCTTTGGTTAAATAACCAAATAGTGGAGTAGTACCTGCGAATAGTATTCCTAATAATGCAAGACCAAACCCATTTGCTCCCGTAAAAGTAGAGTAAGAATTAGCGTACCAACTCCAGTATGCTATTTGTCCTCCTATAGTACTTAAAACTACTAGAAAGATAAAAAGTTGTGTAATTTTCATAATTTTAATTTTAATGACTATATAAATAATCGTATTTATTCATGTAATGTTGTTTATTTTTAGAACAAAATGTACCATTATCCCAAGTTGTATGGGTTTTATTTGGTAGTAACCCAAACAATTGTCGTTTAGGTGTTGTTAATTGTTCTTTATACGGACGGTGGTGTTCAAGTTTACTTCCACAAGTAGGACATAAGTTAAGTGTAAGTGCTTTATCAACACGAAGCTTTTCTGCTTCTTCCTCTCTTCTCTTCTCATCTTGCTTGTCTAATAGAGTATTTAACTCTTGTATAGTTGGCTTTCCCATAATTACCAGTATTTAGCAACTATACTACCTATCCAAATAAGAGCACCTATTCCACTTGCAAATAAACTAATTACATATAGTACATTCCATACAGTACAAGTACTACTACGATTTGAATTTTGAAATAAG
>JAHRWG010000012.1 GCA_019090295.1 Cycloclasticus sp.
GCTAAAAGATCAATCATTTTTAGAAAACAGGTGAATTTATTTTCATATAAATGAGCATCGTCTGTTATATCATTTACGTTGTTCCAATCAGCACCGGGAAGACCTTGCCCTCCTGACGCCTCTTCCGTACTAACATCGGTTAAGGTGCCATCAGATAGCGCATCATCTAATTTACCAGAACTACTCTGCTTCTGTTTAGCGACTACCTTACTTGTTTTGAATGCTTTATTAAACTCGATATCTAGCGACGGTGAGTCAATGATATATCTTTGGTTTTTCATATTGGCATCGCCATCATCATGCACCATATAACCTTCAGAAGGCTGATCTATTGTCGCACAGGCTCCTGCTCCTGCGCCTTGCGCCGATTCCGTAAAATTAGGATGATATATTTCAATACTTTCAGGGATATCAGCTTTTAAATTACGAATAGCATCAATCTCAAATACAAACAAACAATTGGTTTTAGAATCAAATTTTCCACGCACACTGAGCATTGTCCCGCACAGTGGTGGCGCATCAAATTGAAAGTTCCAATGGCGATATAAACCTACTTCATTACCCTTTAACTTTTGATATTTACCAATACTCTCATATGAAGAGCGTGCATCCGGGTCCAGTAATATCCAGCTGAGTATTGCCCTACAAGCCGGGTCATTAAACAGCTTTAGAGAGTAGCCAGCTGAAGGCATCACATTGATGATGGCTTTTCGAGCCTCTTTAACTACTGTCACATCAAACTCAGCCGCAAGGCAATCTGACTCTATTGCTGTGCGCGAAAGGTAGCTGTCATGAAAAAATAAGGCTCTGGCTAATTCAAATTGAGGCAAGTAAACGGTCTTTTCACCTTGTATCTTAAATACAAAGCAGTTCTGATTGGCTTCTATTCTCGGCAATCTCTCAATAGCTGGGCACACTTTAATTTCCTTTGTGTCCCATTGCTGAGTAGACTTAATCCAAAAAGACTCTTTCCAACCCGTTGAAGCATGATCCTTTGTGGGGTTTAACACGCCGCTTCTAAATAAAACTGAAGCGTTAGACATTGTTAATGATGATTTTTCTTGCCTAGGGTAAAAGCCAACATTTATTCCCCATCGGGAACCATCGGTCCTCCTGAACAAGGACCCCAATGATTTTATTTTTACATCATCTCCCAAACCTTCGAATTTAAAATTTTGCATTAGTCCTTTATTGCCTTTTTCAAAAATAGTGCCGCTTTTCCCGTCAGCCTTTCTTCACTTAGCCCGGCCAACCTTAGTAGTTTCCAGCGCTTTACTACAGTTCTGCTCTCTTTTAGGCTCTCAATCGCCCTAAAAACTCTTCTAACTTGGTATGTAGCTATATCTTCTACATTCCTCGCTAAAAAAAGCCTAGTCAATGGTAGCCTATCCATATTTTTAGCAATAGTCGATGTTTTACTAACTTGGGATAAATACCAGTTTTTTGAAGCGCGAGGAGCATCACTTCGCTGCGGCATACTCGGCTTTATTACAGTAAGCTCATTAACTACACGAAGGTCTCGCTTACCCCAATCAACACGATTGTTTTTAGCATCAAAATATCTTTTATAACGTCCATTTACCCACAATAACCAGTCTCGATCATGTCTATATAACCAAGCGTAAAGGCCACCACCTCCACAGCATCGCCCCCGCTTTACACCAAATTTTTTAAGATATTTTTCCCATAGATCACGTTTTTCTTGAGAGAAATCGTTTAATTTAGTGTTATTTGAATATAAATTATTACCTTTCGGATGGACTGTTGGCAGGCTCAAAACTTCTTTTAACACATCAGTAATATGCCACCCATCCGGCAAAAAAGCATCCAGAACGGCGATATGTTCAAGATAACTAAATGACTTTCTGTGCTTTCTAAAAATAGACCTCAGCCAACAGGTCTGGTTATCACTGAGCATTAATTCATGTTTATTCAACCAATCAGCCGACCAGTGTGAAGAAAGCTTCTCCTTGATAACATCGAATTGTATATGCTTCCCCCGGGTACAATTCAAATCACTTGCAATATTCCTATAAAATATACTCCACTGATCAAAAGTTGGAGATTTTGCTGCAGCTCTTATCAATAGGTTATTCACCTGTCGCGTAACACGTTGGTCTTCTTCTATTAAATTTGATTGGGCAACAGGCTGGGTATATTTGGAAGTTAGCGCGTAAAAATAATGCCGGTGATAGCCATGCCGTTCAATTAACGCATCAACTAGGCCTCCATGTTCTAAACAGCAGTCAGAACCTGATACCTGCCACTGCCGCTCCCAGTAATATTCACCATACTGTGTCTGTTGATTCTCCATACATTGCGGGCAATACTGAAGAGACCTATCCTGCGTTATGCGTGATGCAGAGACCCCCAAAGCAAGGTGAATAGCCCCCAAGGATTTCCCTGCCATCCAATGTAAACAGCGCTTTCTTCTATTTTCTCCTACAAACGGGGCATAAATAGGAAATAAAGTATGTTCATACGCCAGCCGATTCACTGTTAACCCTAATGATGCTGGATAGTGGCTCGATATTTCCTTTAAATGGCAAGGTAAGTCCACTGTTGCTACTACTTTTCTGTCGTTAAACACCTCATCCAGCAACAGCTTTGGACTTGTGACCCCCAGATGAACACCTGCCCTTGCCACAAGGCTATAAACCAGCTCACCTTGATAGGGCACTGGGAAATTAAGCACTGCCTAACCCACGTCTCTCATCCATGAGTCAACGTTGAATATTAATAAATCTTTCTTCAATTCCTCATATACTCTTCCACTCTCTGCTTGAGAATATTTAAACCGAAGGTCATCAGATTCAAGCGTATGCCAGTTCTTTCGGTTAACTTTCTTGACTGCGACCTTTTGATTCAACCCTATTGGCCCTGACGGTCGCTCATACCACTCCAAAACTACCGGAATCAATTCTCTAACAGTTAGGTTCGGGTGTAATTCAAACGCTCTCTTCACCATAGGCGCAATAAGCGATGAATCACAATCCATACCGACAAGTAAATTGTACAAACGCTCAGCCTGATCATTCCCACCAAACCTCTCAAGTTCAGTCTCTCTTGCCCACCTTTCGGCTTCAATTCTTTCTCTAAGATCAAGTATTTTTTTGTCAATATTCGGTATTATTAAATCTGAGTAGCGTGCAATTTTCTCTGGGTCACCTGAGCGCAACGCAGCCAACATGGGGTGGACGGGCTGAAGTTCATCCTCATACACTCGTTGGAGTAACTTGGGCGTTATGCGTTCAACCTTGGTTGCGATTGCTCGTAGTTGTGACAAGACAAATAGCTTTACCACAATATCAAGCACTCCTTGTGATAGGTCATACCAGCGGTCTCGCACCTCATCACTCAGAATTTCATCCCGCTTTTGCAACCACTGATATTTCCAGAGTGTATCTGTAAAGGCTAGCCACTCCGTTTTCCGAAGCTTTCCTGTACTGGGGTCTAACTGAGGCTCCTGCTTTTTCATCGGCTCCCACAACAAAGAACCAAAACCAGCTCCACGTCTTGCAGACCGTAAGTCAGTTTCAAATATTGGTCGTGCTTTTGGAGTCCCTACCAAAATTACCGGCAATCCAATAACGTTAACCAGAGTCACAAAGAAGTTAAGCATTTTATCAATCCCACCAGACCTCCCTCGACTAAGGTGTTGAATTTCATCGATGACAAGCACTCCAATGGCATGAGTGTTCGCAGCTTGGCTCATTAAGGCAAGAAGGGTTTCAATACCATGCCTTTTTCTCGCATATTTAGTTTCATAATCAGTATGTAATACTTGGTCTAACGCTCTAAAAAAC
>JAHRWG010000258.1 GCA_019090295.1 Cycloclasticus sp.
CGCCTTGTATGGGTTTATGCGACCAAGCACCCGCTGTAGCCATTAATCAAAACTACCTAGGCGCGGCAACTACAACATCAATATTTAAAAGCATTGAAAATAATGAGACCCTAGCTAATATACCGTCTTACCAAAATTACCAGCAATACGTTGAGGACAACGGCTACCAAGTATTAAAAAAGATACGTCAGAGTACCATTAGTATTGACACGGTAATCAACATTCTAAAAGAGAGTGGCCTCAAAGGGTTAGGAGGGGCTGGCTTCCCAACAGCGACCAAACTAGACCTTGTTAGGAACGAAGCATCACCACGGTATTTCTGCGTTAATGCCGATGAGGGTGAGCCTGGAACCTTTAAAGACCGAAGAATCCTATCCTCAACACCCCATCAATTTCTAGAAGGCTTACTTATTGCTGGCCACTGCATTGATGCACAAAAAGTTTATATTTATTTACGTGGCGAATATTCAGCCATCTATCAGGTTTTACAGCTAGAAATTCAACAATTAGTTTCGAACGGCCTGATTAACTCTGGTTATGTAGAGATTAGGCGTGGCGCGGGCGCCTACATTTGTGGTGAGGAGTCCGCTATGATTGAATCCATTGAAGGAAAACGTGGAATACCTCGCCTACGCCCACCCTATGTCGCTCACCAAGGCCTCTTCGGGCACCCCACCCTTGTACAGAATGTTGAAACACTTTATTGGATACCTACAATCCTAAATAAGGGTGCTCAGTGGTATTCAGATCAAGGAAAAGGTCATGCAAAAGGTTTACGTTCCTTTTCGGTATCGGGCCGTGTTAACAAGCCAGGCGTTATTGTTGCGCCCGCTGGTAGTAACGTCAATGAGCTAATTGAATTAGCGGGTGGAATAAGTAAAGGGAACATATTTAAGGCATATTTACCGGGTGGTGCCTCAGGTGGCATTCTTCCAGCTAGTTTAGGTCACCTCCCTTTAGACTTTAATAGTCTCTCAGAGTATGGCTGTTTTGTAGGGTCCCATGCCATCATTATACTGTCACAAGCAGATTCCATTAAATCAACCGCCCAAAACCTCATTAAATTTTTTGAGAATGAAAGTTGTGGGCAGTGCACCCCTTGCCGTATTGGCTGTCAAAAAGCCAACACCTTAGTATCTAACGACAAATGGGACATACCGCTCATCACTGAACTGAGTCAAACCATGGCTGATGCCTCTATCTGTGGTTTAGGGCAATCTGCACCCAACTCGATCTTATCGAGTATTAAATATTTTCCGGAGGAGCTCTAAATGAACAAGCCTATTTCATTTACCTTGGATGGCAAGGATGTCTCAGCACGTCCCGGGGAGACTATTTGGCAAGTGGCTAAACGACTCGGAACCGCTATTCCGCATCTGTGCTTCAGCGATAAAGACGGTTATGAGCCTACAGGAAGCTGCCGTTCTTGTTTAGTGGAAATTGATGGTGAGCGTACCTTAGCGGCTTCCTGCTGCCGGCAGCCCACCAGTGAAATGACGGTTAACACACAGAGTGAACGTGCCCAACGTACTCGCCGCACCGTCGTTGAACTGCTTAATACTGATATACATTCCACTCATTCAGACACATCAACATTTAGCCTCTTAGTTGATAGCCTCGGTGTAAATGAGTCACGCTTCCCTAAAGAAGAAAACAGCAAGCCCAGCGATACTACACACCCTGCTATTTCTTTTGACCTAAATGCCTGTATTAATTGCACACTTTGCCTTAAGGCATGCCGAGATATTCAAGTCAATGAAGTGATTGGTCTAGCCCACCGTGGGGTAAAACAAACCATAAGTTTTGACCTAGAGGACCCTTTAGGGCACTCAAGTTGTGTCGCATGCGGTGAATGTATACAAGTCTGTCCCACAAATGCACTATTTTCAACGAACGCAAAAAGCATAGCTGTCGAAAAATCCACCCTATCCATTTGCCCTTATTGTGGCGTCGGCTGTCAAGTTAAGCTAAATGTGTCCGCAAATAAAATAGTCTCTGTCGATGGTGTTGATGGCCCCTCTAATGAGGAACGCCTATGCGTCAAAGGCCGCTTTGGCTTTGATTACATTGCCTCAGAACAACGTTTAACAGAACCATTGATTAGGAAATCTGGCTTTGAAAAAGGCATTAACATTGACCCATCTAACCCCCTTAGCCATTTCAGAACTGCAACATGGGACGAAGCACTAGCCTTTGCCACTCAAGGTTTTAGCAATGTTAAAGACAACAATGGACCAGAGGCACTCGCTGGGTTTGGTTCAGCCAAGTGCTCTAACGAAGAAGCGTATCTATTTCAAAAGCTAATTCGTTCAGGTTTTGGAACGAATAATGTTGATCACTGTACACGCCTTTGCCATGCCTCATCAGTGGCTGCATTAATGGAAACCATCGGCTCTGGGGCGGTTACTGCACCGTTCACTGCGGTCAAAGATACCGAGCTTATTATAGTTATTGGTGCCAATTCAAACGAGAACCATCCCGTTGCAGCAAGTTATTTTAAACAAGCTGCGAAACGAGGTGCTGACCTGGTCGTTATGGATCCACGGGCGCAGGCGTTAAAACAACATGCCACACATATGTTGCAATTTAAACCAGGAACCGATGTCGCCTTACTCAACGCCATCATGTCTGTGATCGTTGAGGAAGAGTTATACAATCAAGAATATATTCAAGCACATACCTCTGGCTTTTTTGAACTTCGCGAGCATTTAAAAAATTACTCACCCGAACGCATGGAAGCTATTTGCGAAATTGAGGCCAGTATTATTAAAACTGTTGCTCGTAAATATGCCTCGGCAAAATCGGCCATAATATTCTGGGGCATGGGGATTGCCCAGCACACACACGGCACTGACAATGCTCGCTGTCTTATTTCGTTGGCTCTCATGTGCGGGCATATTGGACACCCAGGCAGTGGCTTACACCCTTTAAGGGGCCAAAATAATGTTCAAGGTGCCTCAGATGCTGCCTTAATACCTATGTTTTTTCCTGATTACAAAAAAACTGACGACCCAGCTGCCTTGGCTTTTTTTGAATCACTATGGGGTTCCAAGCTACCTTCAAAACCAGGTTTAACGGTTGTTGAGATAATTGAGGCAATCCATAAGGATTCAATTAAAACGATGTATATAATGGGTGAAAACCCAGCGATGTCAGATCCTAATCTAACCCATGCACGGGAGGCGTTAGCTAAACTTGACCATCTAGTCGTACAAGACATATTTCTTACCGAGACCGCCATGTTTGCAGACGTTATTCTACCTGCAGCAGCATGGCCAGAAAAAGATGGTACCGTCACCAATACTAACCGACAAGTTCAGATAGGCCAACGGGCCATTCATCCACCAGGGAACGCCCGA
>JAHRWG010000259.1 GCA_019090295.1 Cycloclasticus sp.
ACTGAGGGTTAGCAACCAGAAAGACCCCATAAACGGAACGTCAAATAGCCAGATTGCCAAGCCAAAATTTAAAAATAAACTAGCCATTCCTAATCCAAAATAAGGAATCAGTTTCCCTGCTATAAATTCACTGTTTCGCAGTGGGGTGACAAATAAGGCTTCCATTGTGCCTCTGTCCCACTCTCTAGCAACAACCATCGCAGTCAACAATGTCCCAATCAATGTCATCACAATGGCTAAAACACCGGGTATTAGAAACAGCTGGCTGTTAACTGCAGGGTTAAACCAAACCCGTTGTTCAATCAGTATGGGTAGCTTAAGATCTACACCCCGCGACTGTGAAAACTGCTTAACCCAAGTCAACCAAGTTCCCCTTATATAGCCAAGCGTTAAGTTCGCTTGATTTGAATTAACACCGTTGACTCTAACTGCGATGACCGCACCTCGATCACTAAAAAGTCCCTTTACGAAATCACTCTTCAACCAGACAATCCCATCAATTTCACTCTTCTTTAATGACTTTTCTGCCTGCTGTATGGTCTGGTAATAAAATGGTGAGAAATAGTCAGACTGTTCAAATGAACCACTCAAAGACTGTGTTGCTGCATCAGGTTTCTCAATAACAATGCCAATAGGAATGTTTTTAGCATCAAGTGATACGCCGTAGCCAAACAGAAACAGCAATACAACTGGGAGGATAAACGCGATTGCAATACTTGAAGGATCTCGTAAAATTTGCAGGCTCTCTTTACGAACCAACCCCAATAACCGTTGGAAACTTGCGCCCATCATCAGCCATCAACTCCTTGTTGCTCAATTAGGTAAATAAAAGCTTCCTCCATACTTGGTAAAGGCCCCGAATCTCTTCGGGCTAATGCTTTCATCTGCTGAGGCGTCCCTTTCGCTAACACACTGCCGTTGGCCATAATCACCAAGTTATCACAATAGTTGGCTTCCTCCATAAAATGGGTTGTTACAAGGATGGTGACCCCTGATTCTGCTAATGCATTGGTTCGAGCCCAGAATTCTCGTCGTGCTAACGGGTCGACACCCGATGTTGGCTCATCGAGAAATAAAATCTCCGGCTCATGCATTAGTGCAACAGCAAAAGAAAGCCGCTGCTGGTACCCTAGGGGTAATGATTTTGAATTGATATTGCAATAGCGCTGTAGCTCGAACGCCTCAATCGCCCATTCGATACGCCTCTTTTGTTGTTGACCAAACAGGCCATACGTACTGGCATAAAAGTGAAGGTTCTGCATGACCGTTAAATTGCCGTACAAGGAAAACTTTTGTGCCATATAGCCTATTTTTTGCCTCGCCTTGTTGGCAGCATGGCGCAAATCTACACCTGCGACTGATAACTGTCCCGAAGAGATCGGCAACAACCCACATAACATCCTAAAGGTCGTCGATTTGCCCGCACCATTTGCACCAAGCAAACCAAATATCTCCCCTTTTTTAACCGAAAAACTAACCCCATTAACCGCAATAAAGTCACTAAAACGACGCTCCAAATCCATGACCTCGATAATCACTTCATCACTGCTATCCATTCCTTCTTTGTCGTTTGCAGATAACAGGTCGGCACTATGACCATCTGGGTTTTTTAGTAATGAAATAAACGCATCTTCAAAAATAGGTGAAACCTCTTTTACTTGAAGGTTGATTCTCTGGTCAAACCCCGCTTTAAGCGCGTTTATATCACTTGATTCACTAACGACTCTCACCCCTTCATTGGCAATCAGCGCATCAACCACACCCTTCATCTTGCTCAATTTCAACTGTAGTTGACGTTCCGTCAGTTGTTCACTATCAAACAGCCAAGTTTTCCCTCTTAATGCCTCGCTAAAGTGTTTAGGTGTGGCGTGATCTACCACCTTCCCTTCATGCAATAAGATAACTTCTGCACAACGCTCAGCCTCGTCTAGATAAGCTGTACTGAGCAAGACCGTCATTCCCGTCTGTTCAACCTGATTATAAATAATATGCCAAAGCTCACGGCGTGACACTGGATCGACACCTACCGTCGGCTCATCAAGCAGTAATAGTTCAGGAGGCACAACCAAGGCACAGGCTAAGCCCAGTTTTTGCTTCATACCACCCGATAATTTTCCCGCCAATCGTTCAGTAAAGGGCGATAAGCCCGTCAAATGCATCAAGGTTTTATAGCGCCCTGTCCGCTGGTCCAATGCCAGCCCTTTAAGGTCTGCATACAGATCAAGATTTTCCTGTACGGTGAGATCTTCATACAGCCCAAAACGTTGTGGCATATACGAGATACGAGATTGCACTGCCTCTGACTCGGTAGTGCTGTTAAAACCTAAAACAACCACCTCACCTTCATCAATAATTAACAGCCCACAAAGCACCCTCATAAGAGTGGTTTTTCCGGCACCATCTGGGCCAATCAAACCGGTGACTTGCCCTGCAGTCAATTTAAAACTAACCTGATCAAGCGCCTGTACTGGACGCCCATCCATCTGAAAAGACTTACTAAGCCGAGTAACAGCCACCGGTGAATTCATTGATGAGAATCACACCCGTTTGAGTTTAAAGCTTCACTATTTTGCTGAAGAGAAACCGTTACCGTGACAGGCATTCCTAACCTCAGCTCATTTTGATTATTACAGGCATAAACTCGCATTGAATAAACCAACCGGGTGCGCAGCTCTGGAGTTTGTACATTTTTAGGGGTAAATTCGGCAGTTGGTGAAATATACCCCACCCACCCTTGATAACGCTTATCAGGAAAGCTGTCACTCGTAATGTCCGCTTTAAAACCTACTGCTACTCGGCCCAGTTCCGTTTCTGGTAAGTAAGCCCTCACCCAAATGGGATCGGTTAATGCTAAGGTTAAAATCGTCGATTGCGGTGTGACCATATCACCCACCTCTAGAATACGATTGCGGATAATGCCATCCGAGGGGCTATATAAACGGGCATCGATTAAGCGTTGCTTAACCAGCATCAAAGAAGCTTTCTTAGCCTTCAAAATAGCCTCAGCAAGGGCAATATCTTCTTTTCTTGGCCCTTCCACAGCCAACAGCCACACTTGATGCGCTGCCTCAGCCTGTGCTGTAAAATTATCTGCCTTAGCTTGAGCAAGCTCAACATCATCAGCCGATGCTAGGTTTCTGGACAATAAACGACCCAATCGTTTTGCCGTATCTCTTGCTGTTTTTGCCAGACTTTTAGCGGCTCTATAATTTGCATTAGCCTTAGCAATTTCTTGTGGACGGCTCCCCGCTTTGAGGCGAGCAACAACGTGTTGCTGGCCCTCAAAAAATGCTTGTGCTTGAGCAAGTTGCGCATCTAACAACTCAGTATGTAAGGTGGCTAACAATTGCCCTTTTTTGACTCGATCACCTTCCTGCACTAGAATTGTAGCGATATGCTCAGAACCATTAACCGTTAATTGGACCTCACGGATATCTATGTTCCCGTAAAGAGTAAGCTCTGTAGATGCCTTTACAACGTGCTGTTTGTTAAACAATACAACACCAGCAATGAGCAGTAGCAATAAAGAAACAACAAGAATAACTTTCTTTTTCATCTTGGTTACACCTGATTTTTCCAATAATATATCACGACACCTACCGATCTCACTCAAGAACCGATTCAATGTTAACAGCCCTTTTTAATGGATACACTTAACCTCTCAATCCTCCTTGTTATTTTACTGGTTGGTCTCTTTGACTTTACCAATGGGTTCCATGATGCCGCAGATATGGTCGCAACAGCTATTGCATCACACTTAATGAGCCCGGCTATGGCAATAGCCATTGTCAGTATTTTTACCTTTATTGCGCCCTTTGTTGTTGGTTTAACTGTTGCGGATACCGTGGGAACATTTATTAATATTCGGGGCACTTCTCAGCATACTGCTCAAAGTGTTGTTATTGGTGCCTTGTTAGCCGCTATCTGTTTTAACCTAGCCACTTGGTGGCTGGGTTATCCATCGTCATCCTCTAATTCTCTTGCGGGTGGGCTTGTTGGCGCAGGGCTATATGCTGTCGGCACCGAAAAAATTAACTGGGGTATTAACGCACTAAGTAATGGTCATATAGAAGGCTTGATGAAGATCATCATTGGTTTGTTTGCTTCCCCTTTTATGGGCTTTATCATTGGTTTTCTTGTTATGAAAATATTAATGACGTTGCTCAAGCGTTTAACAATTAAAGCAAACAAGTGGCTGAAATACTCACAGTATCTTAGTATTGCTTGGCTCGGCTTTTCACATGGTGCAAATGACGCACAGAAAGGCATGGCAATTATCGGCATGATGTTGCTAGCATCTGGAAACAATCTGCTGTTCAATATCCCCATATGGGCTATTTTTTGGTGCGCATCTGCCATTACTTTAGGCACACTGTTTGGCGGCTGGAGAATAATCAAAACCTTGGGCTACAGGCTTTTCAGAGTCACCCCCGTACACTCAGTTGCCAACCAAATTGGCGCTGCAATTGTTAACACCTTGGCCTCGAGCATTGGCGCTCCCACGTCCACCACTCAAGTTGTAACGGCTACCTTACTTGGTAACGGTACTGCAAAAAAGCCGTTACATGTTAAGTGGCAAACTGCATTAGGTATTCTTTCAGGCTGGTGGGTTAATATTCCCGCCACGATTATATTAGGGTGGTTATTTTGTTTTATTTACAATTCAATTTGGAGCTAAATTATGAATTTTATACATAAGTATATTCTTCCAAAAGAAGTTGATTTTAATGCCGTGATTTTGGAACAAGCAAGCGTTACTAGAAAAATTGTTTCACATATCCAAAAAGCCTGTTTTGAAAACGACCTTTCTTTATTGAATCCTATTGCCGAAGATGTAGCGACCGCACGCAATCTAAAGACTCAGAACATGAACCAATTGCTTGATGTTCTTATTACACCCTACGATAAGGAGTCTATTTTTAGAATCATCACTCAACTTGATTGGATAGCACTTAGTGTTAAGCACTTTCACCTAGAAATAGTTGAATACAAACTTCAATCATTAGACGCGTATCAAGCTATTGCCGAAAAATTATTAGACATGTCTAACTTATTGGAAAATGGTATAGGCCAACTGCCCACGCAAAACCTAACGTTAATAAGCAGCAATATTGATCAAATACTTGAACTATATGACCAAGTGATATCTGCCTGTGCAAAAACAAACGCCGAATTACTACAACATAATGACTGTATTACAATCATTCGCGGCAAAGATATCATTATGCAACTTAAAGAAATTGCTAAAAGAATATATGTCGCAGCCAACACACTCGAAGACATGGCTATTAAGGTTGTTTAGGTTGACCCTGAGGCTCAAATATTTACTTATCTACAACTAACGTTATAACTCAAAAAAGTTATCCAACTTTGGTATTGTTACCTCTTTAACACCCAAGTACTTAGTGAATTTTTGCATCACACCTTCTTCATCATCCGCTAGAAAAATCATTTTAGGGCTACCCGTTTGCATACCAAGCTAATTTTCAGATTGATCAGCATGAGCTGAGAAGCCACCAATGGTAGGTACTGTCATGGGATACAAATATTTAGGCACTCGTGGAGTGGAAGGTGGCGTTAGTTCAAGCAAACAGAGAGGTGCTTTGTTATCTACTATTTTTGCTTGCTGCATACGTTAGGAGCCGTTGTTCAGAACCCATGCAACGACATTAAACAGCTCACTGAAAAAACAACAGACCGGAACCTAGAAGACCAAGAGTAGTAGGCTGTCTATGATTCAAAAAAACCACTCATATTCTAGATAAAAGGTTGATAGCTCATCTTTTTTATAAAAAAGATGAACTCTAACTTACTGATTAAAAAGGACATTTGGTCGGGGCGAGAGGATTTGAACCTCCGACCACCAGTACCCCATACTGGTGCGCTACCAGGCTGCGCTACGCCCCGA
>JAHRWG010000260.1 GCA_019090295.1 Cycloclasticus sp.
CTAATTAACCTAGGGTCGCCTAAGACTAATACTCCACAGTCTGTTTGATCTCGAATCAAGCGACCAGCTCCTTGCTTTAAACTGATCACTGCCTGAGGCAACTGCAATTTTGCAAAAGCATCCTCTCCGGATTTTTTACAAGCTGATATGCGAGCTTGGATAACCGGATCAGAGGGTACTGCAAAGGGTAGTTTATCAATTACTACACAACACAGATCATCACCTCGAACATCAACCCCTTCCCAAAAACTGGCTGTTCCTAACAACACGGCTTTATCTAAACGACGAAACTTATCCAGCATTTGCTGCTTAGGCAGCTCACCTTGAATCAATAATTTGAACGCTGTGTTGTCGGCCAGCAGTGTGGCGGTTTCTTGCAAAGCACGGTGGCTAGTAAAAAGAAAAAAGGCTCGGCCTTTACTGGCCTCTAATACCGGTATTATTTTTTCAACCATACTCGCGGTGTATGACGAGTCTCTAGGCTCAGGCAGCCCATCAGGTATATACATAAGGGACTGGTGAACATAATCAAAGGGGCTATCCCATAAGCCTGTTGTTGCATCTTCAATACCCAATCTCTTGGTAAAGAAATCAAAATTTTTATTCACCGACAACGTGGCCGATGTAAAGACCCAGCTGGCCTCTGATGCAAAGGCGAAACTGGAAAAGGTTTTGGAAATATCCAACGGTGTTCTGCTAAAACTAAATGTTTTATGAAACGTTTCAAACCACTGTATCCAGTCTTCCTGCTCATTTCCAGAGAACAGTTTAAAGCGCATCAAAATATCTTCGCTCCTCTTCCAGCAAGATTCTAAGCCCTTAGAGCGAACAGCGACATCGGCTAACACCTTGACCAGTTGTTCGAGCCTATCAATAAAGCAGTTCAATGAGTGGGAAAAACCATGGTAATCGTCCAACTCGACCCACGAGCCTTTCAATGATTGACTGGGCATTAGTTTACGCATTTCTCGTAAATCTTCATTCAATACATGTGTTAAGTCGATTAACGCTGGCATATCAGATGCCACTTGCAATTGCTCACGGCTTATATCTGACAGCAAGGTGATCACTTGTCGTGCACTGACAGAAACGCCCAGAAAACGTGACGCCGTATCAATAAGTTGATGCGCTTCATCAACAATAATCACCTCTGCCTCAGGTAACAGTTGCCCAAACCCATCATCTTTTAAGGCCCAATCAGCGCAGAGTAAGTGATGATTAACGATTAAGACATCAACTTCCTGTGCTACTCTCCTGGCTTTTAATGGGAAACACTCTGCCACCATCGGACAGTCTTGCCCAATGCAATTATCACTGGTAGAGGTAACAAGTGGCCACACAAACGCATCTTCAGCTATACCGGATACTTCAACAATATCGCCATCGTTAGTTTGCTTAGACCAGCGCTGAATATCGGCCAGTTCTGCCTCGAGTGCTTTATCAAACCCCGCCTTTTGGATATGTGCCTGTTCCAAACGATACAAACATAAGTAATTTGACCGGCCTTTTAAAACGGCACCTTGTACTGGCACTTTTAATACATCACGTACTAATGGAAAATCTTTTTCAAAAATTTGGTCTTGAAGGTTTCGTGTTCCCGTTGAAATAATGGTTTTTTTGCCAGACAAGATAGCCGGAATAAGGTATGCAAATGTTTTTCCTGTTCCTGTTCCTGCTTCCGCAACTAGGTGTGTTTTTCTGTCAATAGCGTCACTAATAGCAACCGCCATCGACAGCTGCCCTTCACGTAGCCGAAACCCGTCGATGTGTTTGACCAACTCACCATCAGAGCTAAATATTGTATTGAGATCTTGCAACTGGATACCGTTATTTTTTAACTGTTTATTAAGGGCATGACTAAGCCATCTTCTTTAGTCCAAATTAATTGGGCAATATTCCTGAATTTAGCCACCGACATCGCACCACGTTTTATTCTGCTCGTGTTGCCACCCATATTAGCTTCAATGCCTTCACGCGTTGCCTCAAATATTTCAGTGGCTTGATAACTATCGTTCATTAACACCAGAACCACTGAGTCCCATTCCTTATCAAACTTTAACTGCCCTAATCGTTGGCCTCTAAAGTTATCATTAAAAATAGCTCGTGCTTTAATTTGTACTCGCTCAATGCCCTCTGAGTGACGACGCACGGCATCAAACCCTTGTGACCGATCATCTGATAGCTCTAGGCCCAGATAACGGCAAGCATCATATTCAGCTATTTCGTTACTAACACCGGGTAATGGCTTGCCTGTCATTTGCTTAAAGTCAGCTGCTAATTGCCTAGCTTGTTCTATAAGCTTATTAATTGAATATACGTTATCAATGTCCATGCAATTAAAATAATTTTTTCGCGCTGTCCATCGCTCGCGTTGCGGCATCAGGCTGCCCTAGACGAGTAAAGTTTTCTGCTATCAAACGCCAATTATCTCTTTGCAACAAGCTATTATTTTTGGCTAACATATTAGACTTCTTTGCAAGACTGATAGACATTTCATATTGAGACTGGGAGAAGCGAGCCTTCGCTAGTGCATGCCAAATTTTTGGATCACTGGGTGATATGCGTACGGCCCTTTCTAAGGTTAAAACAGCTAAGCCATACTCACCACTTTCACTTTTTTTCTGCGCTCCATCTAGCAGCGCAATAACGGCAGGGTTTTGACTGGTTAGTCTGTCCGTTTCATAAGCAAATGGTTCAATTTTTTCTGGTGGCTCAAGCGCGAAAACATCAGCCGTTGTACCAGACTGCTGGGCCGGCGTGTAAACATTCTGACCCGCTTGCCCAACAGGTGCAGGCACTTGGTGATACATCGACATGTCTGCACAGGCGGATAAAAGTAACGACAATAGGACTGGAAATAAAAGTTTAGCGTTCATTTAATGATCATTAATTAAGTTATTAAACCAGCTGCCAGCACGCTCAAGTGTTCTTGTCACTGGATCTATGCACGGTGATAGTTCTTTAGGAGCTGAGCCACTAATAAATGGATATTGTACAGCATCAGAACAAAACTGATTGGCACGATATCCATCGGGGTCAACCCACTCAAACACTATCTCGTTCGGCTTATTTAGCTCTAAGGGCTCTTTTGAAATAGTTTTCATAACACTTGACCACACTTCTAAGGCCCCATTCGAACCCGTTAGCTTTGAGGGTTTATTATCATCCAACCCTAGCCAAACCACGGCAAGATAATCGCCTGCAAACCCCGCAAACCAACTGTCCCTTAAATCATCTGTTGTCCCTGTCTTACCAGCTAACTTAAAATGCCTTGGAAAGTGCTGATAGGCCCGTCGCCCCGTGCCTTTTAACATGACCTGTTGTAAGGCCGTATTGACTAAAAATACAGCCGATGGATCAGCGACTTGCTGAACCGCTAGTGGATAGCCTTGCAGTGCCTTATGATCGACGGAGGAGACGGATTGAATCGACCTTAAGTGGCTAAAAAAACCTTCACCAGCGAAGGTTTGATACATTTGTGCTACCTCTAGTGGTGACATCGACAAGCTTCCCAATAACAAAGAAGGGTATGGTTTTATTTCTCGCCTAACACCCAATTCTTCTAACGTACGCTTAACCATGGGAACTTTAAGTGCCATACCTAACCTAACCGCCGATAAGTTATATGAGTGCACCAGTGCGTCTTGCAGCATTACTTGCCCATGCTCAAGATGGTCATAATTTTGCGGTTGCCAGCGCTCACCTGAACGCTGCTTTAACGTAATAGAAGTATCATCAACAAAACTGGTTAACGTGTATTTTTTCGGCTGAGATAACGCTGTTAAATACACGGCTGGTTTAACCAGTGACCCTATCGGCCTAACGGCATCTAAAGCACGATTAAAACCACTAAAACGTGGATTTCTATCCCCAATGACTGCCACTATCTCACCACCGATACGCCGTGTAATAACCATGGCTCCTTGGAGTTTGCCTTTTTCAATACCATGTTTTTTATTAAGCATCGTTAGCTTTTGTTTAAACAGGTGTTCAGCGGTTGTCTGGATACGGTAGTCTAACGTTGAGAATATATTTAGCCCACTTGAACGCAGGTCCTCATCATTATATTCACGGCTTAATTGTCGTTTAACAAGGTCTAAAAAAGCAGGAAAGCGTGCGTGACTTATTTTTTTTACTAACGATATTCCTAAAGGGTGACGCTTAGCTATTTGTCGCTGTTGGTTAGGCAAAACACCCTGACGAACCATTTCATCCAACACTAAGTCTCTGCGTTTACGTGCGCGCTCTGGATGTCGCCTAGGGTCATAATAGGACGGCCCCTTAACAAGGCCGACCAATAAAGCAACCTGGTGAGGCTTTAAGTCATGCAGAGGTGTATTAAAATAAAACACACTGGCCATCGCAAAACCATTGATCGAACGCTCACCATCTTGGCCTAAAAAAACCTCATTAATGTAGGCTTCTAGAATTTCATTTTTTTCATAATGAAATTCAATAATAAGGGCCATCAATGCTTCTTTTACCTTACGTGCCAGACTTCTCTCTGCATTTAGGTAAAAATTCTTAATCAATTGCTGGGTTAGTGTACTGCCACCTTGTACAACACCCCCCGCCTTCATATTGACCCAAAACGCACGGGCAATTGATTTAATAGATACCCCTTGGTGTTGGTGAAACCCTCTGTCTTCTACGGCTATCAAACCATCAATTAAGGTTTGCGGAACATCATTAAATTTAACGAGCAACCTATCTTCTTTATGGCTAGAGTAAAAGCTTCCCACTTGTACCGGCTCAAAGCGAAGAAGCGGCTCAAGAGTATTAGTTACAGTGTTTTTAATCGATTGTACTGATCCGGCATGGAAAAAGATATTGACCGTTTTAGGTGTTTCTTGGCCATCAAAAAAGTTGAAAGAACGGGTTCTCAAGAAGTACCCATTGCCAGAACGTCGATAACTCCCAGGTGTTAAACGCTGATGAGTCGTCTGCTGGTAATGCAGATCTTGAAGTAATTTTTCAAATTGATTCGCTGATAGTGCAAGCCCCTGATAAACCTCAACTGGGCTAGCATAAACATGTGCAGGAAGCTCCCAACGTTTCCCTTCGAACTTAGATCGAACAATATTGTCTAGATATAGGACATAGGCTAAACCTAGCAGTAAAATAAACCCTGTTACCTTATAAAGTAAGCCCTTAAATGTTTTTTTTACTGAAACATTTTTCTTACGTTTTAGTGGGTTTTTTTTCGCTGCTCGAGGAGTGTTTTTTTGCTTGGCCATAGTCTATTTAGATGAGATAAATCAGCAGTAAGCGGAAATAGCCCCACTGAGTTATATCATGCCATAAAGCAAGCTCAACTGGTCAGTAATGTTTCAATCTTAAAGGGTTCATTAGACAAGTTTTTCAAGGAAATATGGCTATTTTCTAATAATTCAGTGTCCGGCTTACCCAGTAAGTAACCTTGGACAAAATCCACCCCAAATTCTTGCAATAAGAGTAATGTTTCCGTATTAGAAACATACTCTGCTATCGCTTTTTTCCCTAAACTATGAGAGATATCAATCATAGACTTAACAAGGACTTGGTCTGCGGTATCAACCGATAAATTACTGATAAATTGCCCATCAATTTTCAAGTAATCAACGGGGAAATTTTTAAGGTAATTAAATGAGCTAAAACCGGCACCAAAATCATCCAGTGCAAAACGGCACCCTAATGCGCGTATTCTAGAGACCATAGCACGCGTTTTTTCAAAATTATTGACGGCAGCTGTTTCTGTAATTTCAAAAGTTAACCGCGAAGGTGACACCCAGCTAGACTCAAGTTTCTTTTTAATAACCGGCAACAGAAAGTCACCTTGTAAGGCATGACTGGAGAGGTTAATTGTAAAACAAATCTCTTCTTTAGATTTAGGCAGCGCTGCAATATAGTCAATGGCATGCGAAACAACCCACAAATCTATATGGTGAATAAGGCCCATTCGTTCAGCAACAGGAATAAACACGGCTGGACTTAATAACTCGCCACCTTCACCGACAATCCGAACCAATGTTTCATAATGACTCACATGACCATTCTTGGCGTTGACAACCGGTTGAAACACTAAACGAAAAGCATCATTTTTAAGGGCGTCTCTAATTTTAGGGGCCCACTGAGCATCATCCCTCAAACTCATGAGCTGTTCATTTTCACCCTCGTACAAACAGACTCTATTGCGGCCTAATGTCTTAGCTGTATAACATGCATGGTCAGCCTTAGACATTAGTTCACTCGGCCGTTTTATTTTTTCAAGTGGTGCTAAAACAGCCACTCCAATACTCGCCGACATGTTATAGGTATTTTCACCCAGTTTAAAATCAAACTCATCTAATGTCAGCCTCAAGTGCTCTGCGACATCCAAAGATTCTTGCTTGCTCGTTTTACTAAGTAATACTTGAAATAAGTTTGAGCCCACACGTGCAATAAAAGCTTTTGTATCAAGTGTTGAGCGAATTAAAGTCGCTATTTCAACCAATAGCTCATCCCCAGCTTGATGACCTTGGATATCGTTAACCACCTTAAACTGGTCTAAATCAACATTAAGAAGTGCACCATGCTGTTTAAAGTTGTTGCAACGAAGAATGGCAAAATCCAATGCTTTCTCCAAGCCACTTCTATTAGATAGACCTGTTAATTCGTCATGAGCAACTAAATATTGTAAGCGAGCTTCCATGATGCGTCGCTCGGATAACTCACCGACAAGTTTCTCTTCATTGGATAATCGAAAATCTCGTTCTACTTTCAAAGCAATTGCTAGGCTTATTAACGGTGATATTTCATGCGCTTCATTGGGGTAATGAATGATAGTTGCCGCATTAGCGTCATGGCACTTAACCATTAATTCATCACCAATTCTGGTCTCTTTTTCGGCTAAGAAAATTAATGGAATTGCATCATGTCCATCTAAGGTGGTTAATAGCTGACAGAGTTTTAACGCATCACTACCCGGAAGTTTGTAACTTAAAAGAATACCGCCGAGTTCATTAATTTTCCCCTGAAACGGTCGAATAAGATCAAAGACTTGATCTTGATCACTTGCACACAACAATTTACGATAACCCGCAGCTGAAAGAAGGTCTTTTAGCCGAGACATATGCCCATCATCCGGCTCTATGATTAAGAGATACTGGGACTGCAGTTGTTCTAAGCTGTTCATAAGCTATTGCTCTTTAGTTATTTATTATTATTAAGTCACC
>JAHRWG010000261.1 GCA_019090295.1 Cycloclasticus sp.
CAACCAAGATCTACACCCTAGAGTTCGTCGGCAGCGTCAGATGTGTATAAGAGACAGGTGTATACCTATACTAATGGTGATGATGACGTTTATAAGAAAATCGTGGTTAATCAAGATAACAACCGCTTGCTGGGTGCGGTGTTAATTGGTGACACGGTAGATTACGGAAACTTATTACAATTAAAACTGAATGATATGGCGTTGCCAGAGTTCCCCGACTCACTCATTCTGCCGCAACGTGATGGATCTGGTGTGACAGGTTTAGGCGTGGAAGCGTTACCCGATGCTGCACAAATTTGTTCTTGTTTTGATGTCTCAAAGGGTGACTTATGCCAGGCTATTTCTGATGGAGCAACAACCTTAAGTGCCCTAAAGGAAGTGACCAGTGCTGGCACAGGTTGTGGTGGCTGTTCTGCTCTAGTGGGTCAAGTTTTAAATAAAGAGCTCGAAAAAATGGGCTTAGATGTGAACACGGATTTGTGCGAACATTTTAAGTTTACACGCCAAGAGCTGTACCACATGATTCGTGTAGAAGGCATAAAAACATTTGATGAACTGCTTGAAAAGCACGGGTCAGGCTATGGTTGTGAGGTGTGTAAACCAACTGTTGGTTCGATACTGGCTTCTTGCTGGAATGATTACGTTCTTGAAACCCCACATGTTGGCTTACAAGACACTAATGACCGGTACCTTGCAAATATCCAGAAAAATGGAACATACTCCATTGTGCCGCGTATCCCAGGTGGTGAAATTACACCAGACAAGCTGATTGCCATTGGTCAAGTTGGTAAAAAATATAACCTGTATACCAAAATTACCGGTGGGCAACGAGTGGATTTATTTGGTGCACGACAAGAACAGCTGCCGGTTATTTGGAAAGAGCTCATCGATGCAGGGTTTGAAACAGGGCACGCCTATGGTAAATCGTTACGTACCGTTAAATCTTGTGTGGGTAGCACTTGGTGTCGTTATGGTGTTGCCGATAGCGTAACAACAGCGATAGATCTTGAAAACCGATATAAAGGGTTGCGCTCACCTCATAAAATTAAATTTGCAGTATCGGGCTGTACACGTGAGTGTGCTGAAGCGCAAAGTAAAGATGTAGGGGTTATTGCCACAGAAAATGGCTGGAATTTATACCTATGTGGTAACGGGGGGATGAAGCCTCGCCATGGCGACTTATTTGCAACAGGGCTAGACTACGAAACAATGATCAAGTACATCGATCGTTTCTTAATGTTTTATGTCAAAACGGCTGATCGCTTACAGCGTACATCCACTTGGATGATGAACCTAGATGGTGGCTTAGACTATTTACGAGAAGTCGTTATTGATGATTCACTGGGTCTAGCCGACACGTTCGAACAAGAAATGCTAACCGTGATTGATGCCTATCAATGTGAATGGAAAACCACCGTTGAGAGCGATCAAAAATCTAACGCATTCAATGCATTTATCAATACCGACAAAACAGACAGTCAAATTGTTTTTGTGCCAGAGCGCGACCAAATGCGCCCTGCGAATAAAAATGACATTATCTCAACAGTGATAGCCTAGGACTTTAAAATGACAAGTGAATTAAATTTAAATTGGATTGACCTGTGCAGTCTAGATCAACTTCCTGAAAACCTTGGGTCAGCGGCATTAGTGGGCGACCAACAAATAGCGCTGTTCTACATTAAACAACAGGAGCAAGTGTTTGCACTGAATAATTTTGACCCGTTTAGTGAGGCAAATGTTTTATCTCGCGGTATTGTTGGAAGTGTTGGTGAAGAGTTAGTCGTGGCATCACCTATTTATAAAGAACACTTTAGTTTGTCAACAGGGCAGTGCTTAGAAGACGAGAGTGTGTCAATTAGCACTTACCCAACAAAAATAACAGAAGGCCGTTTACTAATTGGCTTAGCAAACTAAAGAGGGTTGATACAATGAATACAACATATTACACATTAGATGTTTTTACTCAAACAGCATTCCAAGGTGCTCAAGTAGCTGTTTTTCCATTGTCAGGTGCCTTGCCAGACAACGTATTAGCGCGTTTAGCCAGTGAGGTTAATTTATCAGAAACGGTGTTTGTTACCCCGTCAGAGACAGCAAAAAACACCTTCAAACTGCGAATCTTTTCACCCAATGGAGAGGTAGGGTTTGCTGGGCATCCCATGTTAGCCGTTGCTCATGTGTTAGTTGAAACAGGGCAAGTTAAACTGGATGGGGCTTATACCACCATTAGCTTAGAGCAAAGCAAGCAAGCTATAGAAGTTAATATCTCTGCACCAGAGGGTGACAGCACATTTGTTCAATTCACCTTACAAAGCAGTGCCGTTGTGGATCGCTATACACCACCCGGACATGAACTCGCCAGCATACTATCTATAGAAGAAAGGCATATTGATCATATGTTTTACCATACCCGCATGGCTTCTGATGGTGTGCCTTATTTAATTGTACCGCTAACATCCCAACAAGCGGTTGAAGATGCTCGTTTCGATTTAAAAGCATGGGGCCAATCAACTGCCCCAGCAATGGCGGCACAAGAAATACTGCTATTTACGCCTAAAACAAAAAACAATGACAGTAACTTCCACGCGCGTTTAGTTGGGCCTAGTATTGGCTTGCACGATGACCCACCGGTTGGTTCAGTCTTACCTGCCTTTGCTGGTTACTTAGCATCACACGATAATGTCAGGGAAGGAACCTATAGCTTTGCAATAGACCGTGGAACACTTGAGACCCGCCGAAGTTTATTAAACTTAGAAATGGATGTAAGAAAAGGACGCCCAATCACCCTTCGTGT
This sequence comes from Cycloclasticus sp., assembly GCA_019090295.1. Taxonomy (GTDB): domain Bacteria; phylum Pseudomonadota; class Gammaproteobacteria; order Methylococcales; family Cycloclasticaceae; genus Cycloclasticus. The sequence goes on from JAHRWG010000261.1 coordinate 2,795, forward strand.
GGGAGGGGACTCTGTATTGATCAGTAAAAATGAATTATTGATTAAGGTATAAGGAGCGAAACAATGCTATTTGGTCGACACAAAAAGAATGCAATAAAGATTGCCGATAAGAAAATCGAAAACTGGACTTATGCGACGTGTGGTTATTGTTCAGTAGGCTGTTCCATCGAAGTAGGCACGACGGCTGAGGGTAAAGTGGTCGGTTCACGAGGTGTGGCGGATGCGAATGTTAATCAGGGTAAGCTCTGTGTTAAAGGTATTTTTGAACATGAGCTTTTTGAGTCTAATGGGCGTGGTGATAAACCTTTAATCCGAGAGTCTATTCTTGATGGCTATCGTGAAACAAGTTGGGATGAAGCAACTGAAACGATGGCGAATAAAATTCGTGAAATTCAGGAAAAATACGGCCGTGATTCATTTGCCGTAGTGTCTACAGGGCAGTTGCTAACCGAGGAGTTCTATACCTTAGGAAAGTTAACCCGTGGCATTATCGGTACTAATAACTATGACGGTAATACAACCTTATGTATGGCCTCAGCCGTGTCAGGGTATAAGCGTTCTTTTGGTTCGGATGGGCCGCCGGGCTGTTATGACGATTTTGAGCATACCAACTGCTTTATGGCGTGGGGCTCTAATTTACCTGAGCAGCACCCAATTATTTATTGGCGCCTACAAGAAGCGCGTGAGAAGAGAGACTTTCCACTGATTGTGGTGGACCCTCGGGTGACCATGCTGGCGCAAAAAGCTGATATTCATCTTGCGATCACACCAGGTACGGATGTGGTGCTGCAAAATGCCTTGATGTATGTCATTTTGAATGAAAACCTAGAAGATAGAGAGTATATCGAAGCAAATACCGTTGGTTTTGAGCAATTAGAGGCAGAAGTTCAAAAATATGACCCAACAACAGCCGCCGCTATTTGTGGGATTGATGAAGATACCATTCGAAGTGTCGCCCGTATTTATGCAAAAGCAGATGCAGCGATGAGCGTTTGGACGATGGGTATTAATCAAAGCACACATGGCTCTGATGGTGTTGTTGGTATTAATAACCTTAACCTAGTGACGGGGAATATTGGTAAACCAGGTGGCACAAGTCTATCCATAACGGGTCAATGCAATGCGATGGGAACTCGTGAATGGTCGTCTTGTTCAGGATTGCCGGGTTATCGTTATTTGGAAAACTCAGAGGATCGTGAAGAAGTCGGCAAGTTTTGGAATGTGGACCCAGAGTTTTTTCCAAAAACCAGAGGTTTACAACAAACAGATATTTTCCCTGCGATTGAAACGGGGCAAATAAAGGGGTTGTGGCTAGTTGCAACTAACCCAATGACCTCGATGGCCAATACCGAACGTGTTCGTAAAATACTGGAAAAGCTAGATTTTCTGGTGGTACAAGATAGTTACGCCGATGTGGAAACAACGCAATATGCGCACCTTTACTTGCCCGCAGCTACTTGGGCTGAAAAAGAGGGTGTCTTTACCAATACCGAACGCCGAGTGAATATTGTTCGTAAAGTGACTGATGCGCCCGGTGAATCTAAAGCTGATTTGCATATTTTTAATTTACTGGCTAAACAGTTTGAACAAAGTAAGGCCATGCGTTTTCCAGATGCGCCCTCTGATGTCTTTAATGAAATGAGAGAACTATCGAAAGACCGACTCGTTGATATTTCAGGTATGGATCACGAATTAATTGAAAAGAGTCGTGGTATCCAATGGCCCTATACTGAGAAGCTGTCTCTTATACACATCTGACGCTGCCGACG
>JAHRWG010000262.1 GCA_019090295.1 Cycloclasticus sp.
AACACTGACTCAATGGCGCATCAAGTATTAGCACACCCTGCACTGCGCCAGTTTATCCAAAAATCCGCTGTAAAAACCCTATCGGTGCCTGAGAAATATTGGACCTGTGCAGGCCCATCTATTAGCGCCGCCGTGGCTCACTTACAACATACATATCATCAAGCCCAACACCCATGAAGCGTTTAAAAACATTCTCAAACAGCCCGAATAAGCAAACGTTAATGGTCTTTTTGCTCATCAGTATTGCCATATTCTTTATTGTTTCACTTAACACAGGGGTTACCCACTTAAGCCTGATCAATGGGTTAAATGATTGGCTACACTCCACCCGTTCTATCGACAGCTTAATTCTTTATGAAATTCGCCTGCCGCGGACACTCTTGGCCATTATTATTGGGGCATCGTTAGGTATATCTGGTGCAGCCTTACAAGGCATGCTCCGTAACCCTCTCGCCGAGCCTGGGGTTATTGGTGTGTCCGCCAGTGCCGCACTGGGTGCTGTTATCGTTTTCTATTTTGGGCTATCTAGCATTTTCCCTTTAGCTCTACCCTTAGGCGGCATTACTGGTGCTTTATTAGCGGTTATTCTTTTGCACCTGCTAGCCGGTAAAAACAGCAGTATTCTCACCCTTATTTTAGCCGGCGTAGCCATTAGCAGCTTGTCTGCAGCCTTAACAGCCCTTGCACTTAATCTTGCGCCTAATCCCTTCGCCTCTCTAGAGATATTTTTTTGGCTAATGGGGTCGTTATCCGATAGAAGTTTTTTACACGTCTGGTTAATTTTACCCACAACACTCATTGGCTGGTGGCTCATGTTAAGCGTAAGAAGAGGCTTAGATGCGCTATCACTCGGGGAAGATACCGCAACGTCTATGGGGGTTAACGTTCAGTCCCTTAATAAACGTATTATTTTAGGGGTTGCATTATCCGTGGGAGCCGCTGTATCGGTCAGTGGAGGAATCGGCTTTATTGGACTGATTGTGCCTCACTTATTGCGGCCATATGTTCAACACAAGCCCGGTCGTTTATTAATCGTCAGCGGCTTGGCCGGTGCACTTCTTTTATTACTAGCGGATATTGCTGTGCGCTTATTACCGACCCAACAGGAACTTAAAATTGGCGTACTAACCGCCCTTATCGGTGCGCCATTCTTTTTGCACCTTCTGTTGAAGTCTCGTCGCGAGTGGGCCTTGTAATGCTCTCGGTTAAAGAGATTAATCTGACATTATCCACGACGGCTGTCTTAGACAATGTTTCTATCACATTCAAAAAGGGTGAGGTGACTGGTTTAATTGGCCCCAATGGGGCTGGAAAATCGACCCTACTTAGAGTGTTGGCTAACTTACAAACCGCTGATAGCGGTGCTGTCACTTTTACGGGGCAAGCAATCCAGAGTATTCACCCGTTAGATTACGCTAAAAAAGTAACGTATTTGCCACAAACAGCCGTGTGCCATTGGCCATTAACGGTTGAGCAACTGGTCTCATTAGGCCGACACCCTCATCAGACTAACGACAACATTAGCGAAGAAGATACCGCCGCAATCGCGCAAGCAATTGAAGAAACTGACATTAGCCACCTTCTGGGTAGAACGGTAAACACCCTATCTGGCGGTGAACGTGCCCGTGTTATGTTAGCAAGAGCCTTGGCAACAGACGCGGATGTTTTATTGGCCGATGAGCCCATCGTTGCACTCGACCCACGACATCAAATTGATGTGATGGCTCTCCTACAAACACTGGCTAGCAAAGGTAAAACCATTATTGTCGTTTTACACGAGCTTCATTTAGCCATGCGTTATTGTGATAATTTAGTGCTATTGAATAACGGACAAACCATTGCAGAAGGGTCGCCACCAGAGGTTATCACTCAAACAAACCTAAAAAATGTATATAAGGTTGATGCTATTTTTGGCTCGCACCAACACACGCCTTGGGTTTTGCCTTGGTTAAATAAAAAAAAGGAGGCATAACAGCCTCCTTTTTGCTTCGTTAAGGCTAAAGCATTAATTCACTGGCTGATACGTTAATGAGAAAAACACATTGGCGCCATCGGTGTTATAGCCCGACACCGTTTCATACTCTTCATTGAATAAATTAGACACTTTAACTTGAGCCGTTAAGTCCTTGTTGATTTTATACCCACCGACCAAGTCAACGGTTGTAAAGCCCGCAATGCGCCGTGTGTTTGATGCATTATCAAATCGACGGCCAGAAATAAACAGCTTGCTCGCTACGCTAAAGTCACCAAGTGACTTATTCATATTAAATGTGAATGTTTGTTCTGCACGTCTAGCTAACACATTGCCATCGTTAACCCCACCACTCTTATCTTGTGGGTCTATCCAAGAAAATTGACCATCAACATTTATACCGTTAAAGCTTGTAGAGGCTTGTAGTTCAAGACCTTTTATCACCGCCTCTGAAATGTTTTGTGATGGGTAGCCACTGATTAAGTCTTTAATATTCATTCGATAAATGTTGGCAGCCCAAGCAACGTTTTCATGCGTTCCTGATAGGCCCAACTCATACGATTTAGACTGCTCTGGATCTAGGTTTGGAGAAGGTGCATATGCATCATACAAATCAGCAAATGAAGGTGCAACAAAGGCCGTACCAAACGAAGCATTTAAGCGCAACTGACTAGATATAGCTGTTCCCCAAGCAATGTTTCCAGTGGTGTGGCGGCCAAACTGCTCATCATCTTCGGCTCTAAGTGCTAACTGAAAATCATGTGCCTTGTACGAACTTAATAGCTGAGTAAAAAAAGCATTACTGTGCCGATTAGTTTCAATGTAACCAGATGACTCTGAAATTTTATCATCTTCGTAATCATAACCAATTATAAGAAGGTGATTATCTGAGAGTTGAATATCATTCTGAAGGCTAAAATGATCTTGTTGATTATCAGCAAAACCCGTAGCAAAAGCCCCTTTATCATCTGCTTCTATTCGCCCTTGGCTTAAGGTTGCTTTAACGCTCCAAACATCCGAAACATCAATACTTAGGCTAGTCCCAAACGTGTGCTGCAAGAAATCAGTCGTATTATAATAACCATCGTATTCACTTTCTCCCTCGCTGTATAAACTAAAAAACTCCATTTCAACATTATTAGCAAAACGATGGCCAACCCTAATAGAGGTATTAGTATTTCTATAAGCATCCTTATCGG
>JAHRWG010000263.1 GCA_019090295.1 Cycloclasticus sp.
AAATATAGGGGAGAAGTAATGGCAGTAGAACGTGATTATGATGATTTGGCACGAATTGATAGAACGCATGTCAGCTTATACAATGACCAAGGGGTGTACAGTGATGAGATGGAACGGATTTTTTACCGTTCTTGGATTTATGTAGCCCACGAAAGTGAAATCCCTAATCCCGGTGATTACAAGACAACTTTTATGGGCGATATCCCCGTTATTGTTACGCGCGGGAAAAATAATGAAATAAACGTTGTCATTAACCGCTGTACACACCGAGGGGTTGCAGTGTGTCCCTTAGAAAAAGGTAATACCCCCAGTTTTGTTTGCCAATACCATGGTTGGGAGTTTGGTATGGACGGCGAGTTGTTGGCAGTTTCCATGCCCCGTGGCTATAACGAAGGTGAGTTAGACTTTAAAAGTTTAGGCTTAGTATCAGCTAAAAAAGTTGAAAGTTATCGTGGCATTATCTTTGCCTCACTGTTATCGGTTCCCGATATTTCATTGGATGAGAAACTAAGAGGCGTGAAAGAGTACATTGATATGTATATGGACTTTTCCCCTATTGGCGAAATCACAGTGGGTAAAAGCGGGGTCAATAAACACTACTATAATGCCAACTGGAAAATCCAAACAGAAGGCAGTGTAGAGGGTTACCATGCGCCGGTTACTCACGCGACAGCCTTTGATATTATGATTAGAAAAATGGGCATGCCCGATAACTACCAAGGGTATGGAACAAAAGGTATGGATGGTGGCTATGGTAATAACTTATTAGAAGTGTATAGCTTGCCTGATGAAGCGGTTTATAAACGCTGGCCTGCTGAATATATAGAGCTAATGATTGAAAAACATGGCAAAGAACGTGCAATGCATGTATTACGCCATCGTTTTAATTTAGTGATCTTTCCAAACTTAGCGATACTTGAATATCAATTCCGAGTGATCCGCCCTATGGGGACCGATAAAACTGAAGTTCGTATGTACCACACGATGCTGAAGGACGCCCCTGATGATATTAATACTCGACGGGTGCGTGAGCATGAATTCTTTTATAGTCCTGCGGCCTTTGGTGGGCCCGATGACTATGCGATGTTTGATAGGGCCGGTCAGGGTATGAAGGCAGAGATGGTGCCGTGGATTTTATTTAATCGTGGTATTAAATCTGAAAAAATAGATGAGCACGGACGTCGTTATGGAGGGCATACGCAAGAAACCCAGCAAAGAGCACCATATTTCGAATATAGACGTTTAATGAAAGTAGGGGGGCAATCATGAGTGCCAATAAACAAGAACAAATGACACGAACTGAGGCCGAAGACTTTTTATTTGCCGAGGCCTGTTTGCTTGACCAAGGTGAGGTGAATGAGTGGAGAAAATTATTCACAGACGACGCACTATATTGGCTACCGTATAGCCGTGATGTCAATGTTGACCCGACAAAGCATGTGTCCATTATTTATGATGATATGGAGATGCTGGATGAGCGCATTAAAAGACTGCAAAGTGGAGCATGTCACGCACAAATACCTGGATCAAGAACGCAGCATTCAGTGAATAATGTAAGGGTTAGAACTGTAGGTGACGCCGTTATTATTGATTCTTACCTGACGTTACATGAATACCGTGCTAACCGACAAGATAGGTTTTACCCGTTGCAAACAATGGCTGCTAACTGTGAACACAAATTGGTTAAAGAAGCCGGTGAATGGAAAATGACCAGTAAAAAAGTCGTGCTGCTTAATTGTGATGGTGAAATATACGATTTAAGCTTTTTAATATAAATAAGAGGTAGTAATGACTGATACGGACAATAAATATGCCGATGGCTTTCCTTTTTCTCGTGAGGGGGAGGACTTTAAGAACGGTCTATCTTTAATGCAACAGGTGCTTGGTGATGAAGATGCTTCGCATATTGAATCCTTACTGGATAACCCATTATTTGGTGATGAGTTGGGCTATGTTTTTTCTAAAACATGGGGAGCTTTGTATGAACGAGAAGGTTTAACGTTAAAAGAAAGGTCGTTGCTCTTAATGGGAACTGATTTAGCATTAGGACGTGAAGGGCCATTAAAAGATCATATGAAAGTCGCGTTGCACGCTGGAATGAAACCAAAGCAAATTATTGAGGTTTTATTCCAAACCGTTTTTTACTTAGGAGCACCTGCAATGGTACTGGGCCTAAGAGTGGCTAATGAGGTGTTGGGCCCAGAAATGAAAGAAATGCTCAAACAAAAAGAACAACAAAATAGCAATAAATAGGAGGAAATAATGAGTGAGTTAGACGTTAGTATGGGGCCTATCAACCATGTAGCAATGGCGGTAAAAGATTGGAGAGAAACCGCAAAAGGCTATGCTAAATTAATGGGCATAAAAACCTGGCGCGTTATGGAAATTTCATCCGATATGATGGAAACAGCTGAGTACTATGGTGAGCCAGCCGAGTTTGTTTGGATATCAGCCTTTGCAAGAATGGGCGACACACTGATCGAACTATGTGAGCCCGTTTCAGGCAAAACGGTCTTTGATGATTTTGTTAAGGAGCACGGAGATGGTATGCAGCACGTGGGTGATTTATCACACCCCAATCCATTAGAACTGGTTAAAGAATATACTCGCCAAGGGGTAAAAGTAGGGAATTACTGCAATATTGCAGGGGTAGCAGAACTTTATTACTTAGACACACGTGAGCAATTAGGTGGCATGTTTCTAGAGGTGGTTGCACCACCTACCTATGCACGAATTGCTGACCTAGGTGAAGATGTTACGTTTGACTAATAAAAATAATAATTTGAGGGGAAATAAATGGCTTTAAGTATACCTATAGATGGTTGGCACAGCACGTCAATTGTCGTTCGTGACTACCGTCAAGTGATTAACAACTATGCACGGTTTTTTGGCATTAGTCACTGGGAAGTTTTTCGTTATGACGGGAACCATTTGTCGAATACGCGCTTTGAAGGTGAATTGGTTGAGCACCGTTATATTCGTGTGATGGGGCGTAATAAAGATTTAGCAATAGAACTTATTCAACCGATCGATGGGCCATCAAGTTTTAAACATATGTTGGATACCGTTGGCGAAGGGGTGCATCATGTTAGCTTGACTCAATCGACAGCCTTTGATGTAGACGCGCTCAATAAAACCTTGGATGAACTGGATGTTAGCATTCGTCAAAGTGGCACTATTTATGATGTGGCGGATGTTTACTTATTG
>JAHRWG010000264.1 GCA_019090295.1 Cycloclasticus sp.
CAGATGTGTATAAGAGACAGATATGTTACAGGCGAAATAACACTGTATTTAAATAATAAAAAAGCAAAATAATAAAACTTGCTTTTTTTAAATTACAGAATAAAATGCGCACCTAAAATTCAAGCAACAAATATTAATGCTTTTACCCATGTAACGTCGCTTTCAACTTGTCTCATTTTGTAAGCAACCCTTTTGAAATATATTGTTTATAAGGAGACAATTAATGCAAATATCTGAACCCATTGAGGTAGGATTGGATCATCCCACCAAGGACGCGGGCCGCTGGCATAGAGATAACAACACTATGCTTTCGGCCAAAATAGAACAAGTCCAAGCTCAACCTAAAGACCACTTTATTCAACGAAATGGCATAGAGTTTGCTGGATCTCACTTACTATTAGATCTTTACGGCGCATCTAAACTCGATCAGATTGAGCACATAGAACTGGCGATGCGAGACATCGTCACCGCATGTGGCGCCACCCTACTTCACATTCATTTACACCACTTTACCCCTAATGGTGGCGTTTCCGGCGTTGCCGTATTAGCAGAATCACACATCAGTGTTCATACCTGGCCAGAAAGGGATTATGCTGCCTTCGATGTCTTTATGTGTGGTGATGCCGAACCTGAAAATTCAGTACCCGTATTAAAACGTGCCTTTTCGCCTCACCGTATTGAAGTATCTGAGGAATTACGTGGGCGGGCACAAAAATGAACATATATAACGAAACCTTATACGACTCATATTGCCAACAGTTCACTGTAGATAAAATTTACTTTGAACAAAAAACCGACCACCAACATCTCATTATTTTTGAAAACGCAAAATTCGGTCGCGTTATGGCGCTTGATGGTATCATCCAAACCACCGAAGCGGATGAATTCATCTACCATGAGATGCTCACACATACTCCTCTACTTGCACACGGTAATGTAAAACGTGTACTTATCATTGGAGGCGGAGATGGCGGCATCTTACGCGAAGTATGCAAGCACTCATCTGTAGAACAGATCACCCAAGTTGAAATTGATCAGCAAGTAGTTGATATGTGTAAACAATACTTACCTAATCACAGCGCAGGCGCTTACGATGATGCTCGTGTAAATATCGTCATAGATGATGGTGCTAATTTCGTACTTGAAACTAACGATAAATTTGACCTTATCATTTCAGACAGCACCGACCCTATTGGGCCTGGAGATGTTTTGTTTACTTCAAACTTTTACGCTAATTGTAAAAAGTGTTTATCTGATGATGGCATATTGGTTACACAAAACGGTGTGGCGTATATGCAGTTAGACGAAGTAACGACGACTGCAACAAGGTTAAAGCCGTACTTCTCTGACCAAACATTTTATTGCGCTGCCGTGCCAACCTATATTGGCGGCGTAATGACCTTTGCTTGGGCAAGCGACAATGCTACGTTGCGCAACCAATCAATCAGCCTTATTCAACAACGTTTTAATCACGTGAATATTGCTAGTCGCTATTACAATCCAGCCATCCATATAGCTAGCTTTGCTCTTCCTCAATACATAGTTAATGCCTTGGAAAATAGCGTGTAAAGCCACCGGTAACTGATATGAATAGAATACAAGTTGAACAAGCTAATAAAGCTCAATTTTACAAAGACACCGTACAGCAACACGGCTCTCCTTTGTTACTGCTCGATTGCAATAAAATCATTGATCAATTCAATGTTTTGTCTGACGCATTGCCTAATGTTGACTTCTTTTATGCCATTAAAGCGCTACCTCACCCTGCCGTCATTAAAACCCTAGCATCTTTAGGTGCAGGGTTCGACATCGCCAGCAGCGGAGAAATTGACTTGCTGAGTTCAGTAACAACCGCTGAACGACCCCGAACCATTCATACTCACCCCATTAAACGAAATAGCGATATACGTGATGCCCTACGGTTTGGCTGCACAACCTTTATTATCGATAACATTTGGGAGCTTGAAAAATTTATTGCCTATCGACACCGTGTAGGCATACTGATACGCGTTAGTTTTCCAAATCCAAATACTAAAATAGATTTGTCTCGAAAATTTGGCTGCCGTGAAGACGAAGTAGGACTACTTATACACAAGGCACAATCTCTAGGAATTCATATAAAAGGCCTTTCATTCCACGCCGGATCGCAATGCCCTACGTCGCAGAACCACGTTCTAGCTATCAATCGATGCATAGCCATCATCAATGCCGTTTATGCAGACTGCGGGAAAATACTATCCATCCTAGACATAGGTGGAGGATTCCCTGTTCAATACACCGAATCAGTACAAACCATCGAAGAGTTTTGCTCTCCGATAAGAGACGCATTAAAAAACCTTCCCCCGCATATCCAACTGATTGCCGAGCCCGGTCGTTTTTTATCTGCGCCAGCAATGGAGGCTATTTCTACCGTTATGGGCAAGGCCAAACGTGGAAACACCATGTGGTATTACTTAGATGATGGTGTTTACGGGTCTTATTCTGGCCAAATTTTTGATCATGTCACCTACCCCCTAACTACCTTTGGTGACAAAAAAAAGACTGCACATGCCGTCATAGCAGGCCCCACTTGTGACAGTATTGATGTGATCGCCGACGAGATTAAGCTACCACCCTTATCAATAGGTGACTTAGTAATTGGCCACCAGATGGGGGCATATACCTATGCCACGGCCACCCATTTTAACCTGTTCTCAAAAGCTAAAATCATAGCTATTAATGAATCCGTTAACACTACGAATAACATCTTGGCATTCAAAAACAGAAAGTCACTTATTAGTTAGCTACACGTTTGTCTCTTTTGAAAAAAATAGTGACTGGCCTGCTGCGCTCTAGTCACCTACTAAAAGAGAAAATAAACTGATTAACCCGTGATTATTGCAGCACCCATCTCGCTTACCGCTGTTCTTGCTCAAGACTTTTCACTAGCAGCTCTTCTCATCAAGCCTCAAGATTCACGTACGTCTCACAAATTATAGCTTAATGCCTAGCGCGACTAGAGGCGCACCTTGTTCTCAATTACCTACTTTAACCAAACTGCGTAAGAATGCTTCAAATTAAATGAGAACCAACAAATGCAACCTAACAAAAGGTTCAAAAACGACGCGCTAAAAAATGCGCGCGTCTTAACCTAAACGTTAGAGCGCTAGGATGAACTGCACATTTCGTCGCTAAATTTCAAGTTTTGATACAATAAGGCTTTTAACTTAATCTAAAGAACATTACAAAAAAGGATAATAAAAAGATGGCAAGATGCACAGCACCAAGTAATGGACATCGTACAGCGAGTGGAGCAGCGGCATGCCCTGCATGTAGTAGTCGAGGTCGTAGCTATGGTGGGTACTCATCCCCATCATATTCACCTTCGTCATACTCCTCAGGTGGGAGTCGCCCCAGTGGCTCTGGAAGTAGCGGCGGTTCTAGTAGCACTAGACCACGTTGGTCAAAAGCAGGGTCGTCTGTGGCGTACAATCCTACTGATGTGCGAACGCTCACGCCAGTTCGTGCAAACGTAGAGAGGCGAGCTTCTAAACCTGATTTACGAGACATATTTCTATGTCACGCGTGGGATGACCGAAAAGGTGTGGCCAAAGAGTTACACGATCTTCTCGAGTCTCTCGGAGTTTCTGTTTGGTTCAGTGAGAAGGACGTTCTCCTTGGTTCCAACTTACTCCGTGAGATCGATAAAGGGTTGGTGAAATCACGAATCGGTATCGTTTTGGTTACTCCATCGTTTTTAAATCGTATCGCAGGAGAAGGTGTTGCCGACAAAGAGCTTTCTGCACTTCTAGCGACAGACCTTCTCGTTCCTATTGTGCACGATACAACATATGATGATCTTCGTGATGCTAGTCCATTACTTGGATCTCGAAGTGGCTTAGACACCGCAGAAGATCCGATAAAGAATATTGCAGCAAAACTAGCTGAATTGGTCGCGCTCTAACAAGTTGCTTAAACGGACACAAACAGCTGGCTATGCTCGTTCTTC
>JAHRWG010000265.1 GCA_019090295.1 Cycloclasticus sp.
ACTTTAAAAGCGCCTTAAGTGATTGTTATTCTTGCAAACTTGCGTTTGCGAATCTTAGAGTGATTAATGCTTTTTATGTATTCCGGTATTGATCAACAGGTGCTCGACAATGTCAAGACCATCAGTAAGTCATCACCACCCATGAATTTACTCACCTCGCCTATTGTCAATTAGGATTGCTTGCTTTCATGGTTAGTTATAAATAGTAGTGCAGTAGCTGTTGCAAAACACAGTCCACCAAACACAATAAAGTTTACATTCAACCCTAAAGCTGCTGCCACTAGTGCACCTGCCAGTAGTGGCCCTACTATGGACCCCATTCTTCCGATGCCTAACGCCCAACCAATACCTGTTGAACGAATATGTGTTGGGTACATATAACTACCCAAGGCATTAAGGCTTACTTGTCCACCCACTATGAAGAAACCTGCAAAAAATGATAACGTCATAACTGCATTTATTGATGACCCAAACTGCCCTATGGCCATCATACTTACCCCACCTAAAGCACAACAGATGGTTAGGACAGTTTTTGTCCCCCAGTGCCTTATTAATTTTGCCAATACAAATGGTGCTATCGCACCACCCACATTTAAAATTACAACCGTTTTTGTTGCTTCGCTTAACTGATACCCTGCTTCAACCAATAATGTCGGAACCCAGCTGTACAAAAAGTACGCGACCATTAAATTAAAGAAAAAGGCTGCCCATATCAGTAGCGTGTCTTTTTTACGCCCATCCATAAATAGTGCTTTTACTGGAAAGTGCTTTTCTTCTGCATGGTGGTTAAAAGTACTTCCCTCCAACACTTTCTTTGTTTTATCTATTTTTTGCGCTATTTTGCAGAGCAAAACATCATTATCTTTTTCATGCTCAACTAAGAATCTGGGTGATTCTGGTAGATAAATAAATAGGAGGGGCAATAGCAAGAGCGGCATGATGCCACCCACATAAAACAGTGACGGCCAACCATAAACTGGAATAATTTCTGATGCCACTAACCCACCAGTTATTCCACCGATAGGCATTCCAAGAAAAATAACCGCTATAGCTATGTTCCTATGGCGCGTTGACACGTACTCTGTCATCAATGCCATAACATTAGGCATTGCCCCGCCCAGCCCAAGCCCTGTTATAAAGCGTAAAAGCAACAGTTCATTATAATCTTCAACCAAACCCGTTAGAAACGTACACAAACCAAAGACCAGTACACTAAATATTACCGCATAGCGTCGTCCATAATTATCGCCAATGGGCCCTAGTATTAATGCACCAAGCATCATACCCAATAGCCCTGAAGAAAAGACATAACCTAACTCACTCTTTGGTATCTCCAACGCGACACTCAAATTAGGCGCGGCAAAGGCAATTGCTAGTACATCAAACCCATCAAAAATTATAATTAATGCGCAAAACATCATGACTAAACGCTGAAAGCCACCTAATGGGTTTTTTTCAATAATTTCCGTCATATCTAAAGGTAGCTGCTTCATCATGCCGCCTGTTCAGTTTTTTTGGCATTCATCAATGAAGCATTAACAATTTTCATCACCTCATCCATTTCTTCAATATTCCTAGGTGCATAAACCAATGCAATTGTTGCTGGAATAAAACCTTGACCCGCTAAAGGGTGCTTCTCACCCCAGTTGGCATCGATAACAACCTTAAAGTCTTCTTCAGACAAGGCCACATGCAAACTACCATCGTAAGCAGGGTGGATATGAGCAAATTCGCGCCCCACCATGAATCCATTTTCGCAGTTACATGGCTGACTTTCCTCCAACCATAAAGCCTCTGAGCCAGGGACCGAGATCATACTGGGACGGCGCTGCACCTTATCAAAATCGAATAACTTTAATTTAAAGTATTCATGTGTTTCAAGGTTAGGGGTTTGTGTTAATTGTTCGTGAGGGTTTGTGTTAGTGGTTTCGGGACGCTCACCTTCCCTACGCTGGATATTTAACATTCTTACCGTTTTAGTCGTTTATTAAGCCTAGAATTTAACATATCCACTCAGGAGTCGCCACCTTTCAGCGACGCTAAACCCTCTTGCATTTTGGAAGTGTATTTCTATAAATAAAATGAGGCATTGCGACCATTTTATCAGTCAGGATTTCTGGTGCTGAGCCCTCCGACAACACCCAATATTGAATAGAGCTTATTACCCATTGAGCCACAAGCTCGATAAGATCGCAGCACTAACTCAACACTTTGTTAGATTTAGATAAGCTATTTCAGTGATAGCGTGGTGATTCTTTATAAAGTTTCTCATTTTTCACTAAACCAGCTTCTTTTTAAATAGCGGCCACCTAAACATCAACAATAAAACTAAGACAGCGGCATATATAAGCGGCTCACTGATATCTAGTTTAGTTAACCAAAAGAAATGAACAAGCCCCACAACCGCTATCACATACACAGAGCGGTGTAAGCTATGCCATTTACTGCCTAATGCTCGCATAGCGATTATATTTGAGGTTAACGCTAATGGCCATAGCATCAAATAGGCAATAAAACCCAAAATAATATAAGGGCTTTCCGGTAGTTCGTTCAACATATTATCCAAACTCAACGACTGATCCAGCACCAGCCAAACCAACGCATGCAAACTGGCATAAAAAAAACTGAACAACCCTAGCATGCGCCGAAAACGAATCGGCAATGGTAATTTAAATACTTGGCTTAACGGTGACATCGTCAAGCTAATTAATAGAAAACGCAAGGCCCAGTCACCAGTTACAAAGTGCAACCGTTGGATAGGATCTGCCCCAAGTGCATCGTTAAAAGCATCCCAAGAGATTGATAAGAATGGCCACAAACACAGCATAAAGACCAGCAACTTAAGAACAAACCATTGCCTTTTAGAAAACCTAAACACGGTCATTAAAAAAACTCTTTAAGATTCATGCCTTTATATAGGTGAGCCACTTCGTCTGCATAACCATTAAATATCTCAGTATTGCGTTTAGGGTTGAACAACGAAGCACCAATAACCCTTTCACGGCGCTGACTCCAACGCGGATGGGAAACTTGCGGATTCACATTGGCGTAAAACCCGTATTCACGCGATGCCGCTTGATTCCATGACGTAACAGGCATTGTTTCGGTGAAGCGTATTTTAACAATCGATTTAATGCTTTTAAAGCCGTACTTCCACGGTACTACCAAACGAAGCGGTGCGCCGTTTTGGTTGGGTAACTGCTCACCATACAAACCTGTTGCCATCAAACTAAGAGGGTTCATGGCCTCATCCATCCGCAAGCCTTCTACATACGGCCACTTTAAACTACCACCGCGTTGCCCTGGCATTTGCTCAGGGTCGTGCAAGGTAGTAAATTCAACAAACTTGGCTTTCGAAGTAGGCTCCAATTGCTTAATAAAAGCTGCCAAAGAAAAGCCAACCCATGGAACAACCATCGACCACGCTTCGACACATCGTAAACGATAGATTCGTTCCTCCAATGACTGGCGCTTTAAAATATCCTCCAAGTCATACACTCCTGGTTTACCCACCTCACCTTCAATACTGACATGCCAAGGTTTAGTTTTAAGTGTTTGCGCTTTCACCGCAGGATCACTTTTTGCAGTACCAAATTCGTAAAAATTATTGTACGTCGTTACATATTTATAGGGTGTTAATTCAGAGCGCAAAACAGACTGATTCGAATGGAAGCTAGACAGCTCATCACTAGCCCATAAGGTAGCTGGTGCTAAACCTGCGGCCAACATAACAGTTGAGCTTTGCGCTAAGAATTGTCTACGCGATGCCGATATTAAAGCTCGACTATTGTCATACAGCTCCTTTGGAGTCACTTCATTCTCAGTAAACCTTTGCAGCTTCTTAATCAGCATTCTTAACTACTCCTTAATTATGTTATATCTGTTAAAGACCGCGCTAAACCATAAATGCTTTCAAGCAGATAAAATCCGAGTATCATGCCATATTTAATAATTAGCAATAGTATGAGTCGTTACCGCCCACCAGCCCCACCCAAATCTCCTTATATTACCCAACAAGGTTTTGATACCTTACAGCAAGAAGAAAAACAGTTATGGCTAAAACGCCGCAAGGTCGTCACTGCTTTATCCGCTGCTGCTGCAGAAGGTGACCGGTCTGAAAATGCTGAATATATTTACCGTAAAAAAGAGCTGGGTGGTATAGATTGGCGCATTCGATACTTACAAAAACGTATTCCCGATTTAAACGTCGTTTCAAAAAAACCTTCTAGCTTGCAACAAGTATTCTTTTCGGCGACCATTACCTTAGAAGACGATAACGACAACGTAACCATTTATCGCATTGTTGGCCCTGATGAAATTGACCACCAACCCCATTACATCAGCATGGACTCTCCCGTTGCCAAGGCCTTGTTTAAAAAACAGCTTGACGATGAGGTGCAAGTAAAAACCCCTGCTGGCACGATCAGTTACTTGATCACGGAAATCCACTATGACTAGTCCTGCCTGCTATTGTGGCTCCAGTAAATTTTTTACCCACTGCTGCCAGCCATTTTTAAATCGTCAGGCGAAACCAAGTAGTGCCGAACAACTCATGCGCTCTCGTTTTAGTGCGTTTTGCCGACAAGACTTTCAATATCTCATTGATACCTTGCACCGAAGCAAGCACAACGCTAATGAACTTGAACAACTGCAACAAAATTCACACCATACCCATTGGGTTAAGCTCAGTATATTGAACGTGCAGATGGGAAAGCATATCGATCAAAAGGGTGTCGTTGAGTTCAATGCCATTTTTGTGGAAGGCACTCAGTTTTACCAGTTACACGAGCGTTCATGTTTTATCCGCGAACAACAGCAGTGGTACTACACCGAAGGATCTAGTCAAATAAAGCCTATACAATACAAAATTGGGCGAAACGAAGCTTGTTGGTGCGGCAGCGGAAAAAAGTTTAAAGCATGCCATTTGATAAGTAACATAAAACCTTCATAAGCTCTTCCATCTTGTGGTGTGCTGCCACGGTGTTATGATGGTTTAAACCGACAAAAGCTTAACAAACTTTTACGCACCTAGCTCGTTTACCTTGTCCGATTAGTTTTTTACTATAAACAGGATAACTAGTTGCCTATGTAATGTAATGTTTTACTCACTAACGCTATCACAAAAATACTTATGGTCAAACACATCGTTTTATGGACATTACACGCTCATGCTGAAGGCAATACTCAACAACAAAACGCACAATTAGCAAAAGCTAAATTGGAATATCTAAAAGGAACCATCCCCCAGATTATTGATATTGAAGTCGGTATTAATTTGGTTGGAGAAGGCAGTTCGGTTGATATTTGCCTTTACTCAACTTTTAAAGATGAAACTGATTTGAAAGCCTATCAGGCCCATCCTGAACACCAAAAAATACTACCATTTATGGGTGCCATTAAGGCCGAACGCCATGTCATCGACTACAGCATTTAAGTATGTTTGAGTCTAGTAGCTTTGGCCTATGGGCCATGCTGGCATGTTGGGCAAGTGCAATCGGCGGTATTGTTCTGACTATCCAATGGGCCAGCAGAAAAGGCAATAAAAGCCCAGCCCCAACCGATATCATTATTCAATCACTTAAAAAGCGTTTAGCTGATGGAGAAATCAACGAGGAAGAGTATCAGCGTCGTTTAAACGAGCTATAAAAAAGCCGAATAAACCATCCAGTTTATTCGGCTTAAGCCTGATTAGCTAAATTAGCAGAACCTTATTAGCCCACCCACTTGCGTGCATTTCTAAACATTCTCATCCAAGCACCATC
>JAHRWG010000266.1 GCA_019090295.1 Cycloclasticus sp.
GAGTTCGTCGGCAGCGTCAGATGTGTATAAGAGACAGTATGTAATGATTAATAACTGATAATCACATAGCAACAATTATTGAATAGGAAGAGCTGTGAATGTCATTTTTAGCTTACCCTTAGTTAAGAACTGAAAATGAATGAATTCTTCTGGCACAAAACAGCCGTCAAGTGATTCCAGGTTGTAGTTTTAGCTGAAAGGTCTCTTACTGACCCAGAGCAGATATTCAATATACTGCTATGATAGAATTTTATATAAGAATTATATCTAATAATCACGGAACTATCATATGGACACCCTTATGGAAGCAGCAATAGAAGAAGCGCAACAGGGGCTAGCAGAGGGTGGTATCCCCATTGGTTCAGTTCTTGTGCATCAAGGGAAGATCATTGGGCGAGGCCATAACCGAAGGGTTCAGAAAGGTAGTTCAATTCTTCATGGGGAAATGGATGCATTAGAAAATGCAGGGCGACTTTCTTCCAACATTTTTAAAGAATCTATTCTCTATACAACATTATCACCTTGCTCAATGTGTTCTGGAGCAATTCTTCTCTACGGAATCCCCAAAGTTATTATTGGGGAAAACAAAACGTTTATAGGAGAAGAAGAGTTATTGTTTAATCGAGGAGTTGAAGTTGATGTTCTCCAAGATAAACGCTGTATTCAGATGATGAGTAAGTTTATTTCTCAAAATCCAAATCTATGGAATGAAGATATTGGCAAATGATTAGCTACTTTATATCTCAATATAAAAAGGTTGTACCTCTGCTTTCGTTGATGATGGCATGCTGCTTTTTGCTTGTTCCATCTATAAGTTTTGCCCAAGACAATGTTGTTTTACAGCTTAAATGGAAACACGCTTTTCAGTTTGCTGGATATTATGCAGCACAAGAGCTTGGGTATTATGATGATGTGGGTTTAGATGTAGATATACGTGCAGCAAGTCCTGGGGTGGATCCTGTTGAGGAGGTTCTAAAAGGTAAGGCTCAGTACGGAATTGGAAATTCAGCTCTTTTACTCGATAGACAAAATGGCAAGCCAGTTGTAGTTCTTAGTGTTGTTTTTCAACATTCACCAGCCATTCTAATTACCAAAGGAGATGGACGAATTTCCTCAGTGAAAGACTTTGTAGGCAAGCGTGTAATGATTGAACCTAATTCATTAGAGTTGCTTACCTATTTAAAAAAAGAAGGAATCCCCCCTGAAAAAATCCAAATTATTGATCATAGTTATGATGTTAATGATCTAATTCAAGGTGATATAGATGCCCTTTCAGCCTATTCTAGTAATGAACCTTATCTTCTGAACCAGAAAGGTTACTTTTTCAAAGAGTTTACGCCACGTGGAGCTGGCATTGATTTTTATGGAGATAACCTTTTCACAATGGAAGATGAAATTAGGAACCACCCTGATCGAGTGGAGGCATTTCGCACTGCTAGTATGAAAGGCTGGGTATATGCGATGGAGAATACAGATGAGATGATTGAGCTCATATTGAAAAAGTACGGAGAGGGGTTGGAGCGGAAACAATTACTGTTTGAATCACAGACCATGAATAATTTATTGGTAAACAATCTGATTGAAGTCGGACACATGAATCCTGCACGCTGGAGGAGAATTGTAAATGCTTACAAAAGTTTAGATCTGATACATAAGGAGAATATCCTTGAAGGATTTATTTATACTCCCCCCATTGGGTTGATGGATATTATCAGAGCCAACTACACTGTTCTGCTGAAGTACCTGGTGGGAAGTTTTCTGCTTATCGTATTTTTCATTTACCGCCACCATCAGCTGCATCTGTTTAACCGCAAGTTAGAGCGTATTGCTGAGGTAGACCAGTTGACGGGCATATACAATCGCAAACGTCTTGATGAAACACTAGGCCGTGAGGTGGAAAGATTTAGTCGCTATAGCCGCTCGTTCTCGGTAATCCTTGTCGATATTGACAAGTTTAAGGATGTGAATGACACTTATGGCCACCAGGTGGGTGATGAGGTGCTCATTCAGGTGGTAGAAATTCTCAGTGACCGGGTCAGAACAACGGACACACTTGGCCGATGGGGTGGTGAGGAGTTTCTGCTGATATGTCCTGAAACCGAGATAGATGCCGCGGTGCAGCTGGCCGAGGAAATGCGTAGGGCTGTTGAGGTGCAGAGCTTTGCAACGGCAGGACACCAGACCATCAGCTTTGGTGTTGCTACATGCGGAGAAGGGGATAAAGCGAATGATGTTGTTAAGCGTGCGGATGACGCTCTCTATCAGGCCAAGAATAGTGGTAGAAATCGAGGGATCGCCTCTGTCCACAATACCTCAAAATAGGCGCTATGAAGGAAGTAGAACTGAAACATCAGTATAAACATTTGAGCCGTGAGATAACTCCATCCGCTATGCTCGCCCCTAATATATTTATAGCCGTTTTGCTCGGGTCACCTCCACGGTCACCTCTAGGATTGAAAGTTATAAGGGTACTCTAAGTATCTGTAAATAGCTGCAAGGGAAGAAGAAAGCCTTAAGCAACCATATAGCATAACTTGAATTGATGTTAGAAATACTTGGAAGTTATTGGAAACACTAGACGCGCCGGATTCAAAATCCGGTTTCTTCGGAAGTGCCGGTTCGATCCCCGCCCTCGTGCCATATATACTTTTAGTATCAAGCTGAACTAGACAGCAATGCCCTATTTAATTGGGCTTTTAGGCTCTAAGCCTTCCTCTTACATTCGGCATTAAACCGCATCTTCCGCTTGCATTTACGCTATTTCTATCGGGGCCGGAATGGCTAAACCAAGAAAAATTAGCAACTTATGCCCTATTAACTTAAGCTAGCAAATTTAGTGCGGGAGTTAGAAGCCTAAAATGTGGTACCTCCATACTTTAACACTCCACCAACGTACTTCTAGCACTCCACCAATTTAAAGCTGGTACAAATTGTTGGTAATAACGCCTATTGGGTTACTTCATCATCAAGAATTTTACTTATACTCTCACCCAATAATTGACTAGGAGCTTCTTAAGCGAGTTATCTCTAAATAGCGAGTTTTGATCCGAGTTAAGCCCTTGACAGTTATTTTGAACTGTTCAGTTAAACGTAATCTTAGGTGGCCGAAGCGTTTTAGCATCCGTATACAGAAAGACTTATTTAACCTGTTAAAAATGAATTTTTTGGGAAGGTACTATCTTTTCGAGGCGCCTAATAAAAGAGCCTGATCAATTGGGATGTATTTTGAAGCTGAACTAATAAGCGACGTAGATGTAAACTTGGGCACACCGTAAACTTCTACTGCGGCACTTAAGTCTTTACGGATTTTTTTAACCAGTAAGTCGA
>JAHRWG010000267.1 GCA_019090295.1 Cycloclasticus sp.
CTTATTTATTTGTTGATTTTATACAACAATTTTGAGGTTTAAATAGAGCCGTTAAAATAGACTCAACTTTTGAACTAAGGCGCTTTGAGCCCCTCCTTTGTTTTGTTAACCATCTAGGGAAGACTGCTGCATTAATAAGCGTTTAACTTATAATTGGTGAAGAGGATTAAATTGCTTGGAGACTTATAAAGAATTAGGTTAGAAGGTGCTTGTAGATAAAGTTAGTCAGCAGCCCTTTAGCTCAGGTAACGTAATGATTAGCAATTGATAATATAGTGTGGCATTTTCTTCTTGACCAAATAAAAAGATGGTGTTCATATAGAAGGCTAACTTATGGTGTCAAAAAACCGTAAGATTTTTAATGTTAAAAATAAAGTGAGGAGCGAGTAAATGAAAATTGAAGCTGCAGTGGTTAGAGAAGGTAAAGGGGACTTTAAAATAGAAACCCTTGAATTAGCCGAACCATCAGATGATCAAATTTTAATCAAAATAGTTGGTGTGGGCTTGTGTCATACTGATTTAACCTGCCGTGATCAATTGTACCCAGTTCCACTTCCAATGGTTTTTGGCCATGAGGGTTCCGGTATTGTTGAAAAAATTGGTAAAAATGTAACTAAAGTAGAGCCGGGTGACCATGTTGTTTTAACCTTTTACACGTGCGGAAAATGTGATGCATGTTTGAGTGGCGACCCAACCAGTTGTGCCAATTCATTCGGACCAAACTTTATGGGGCGTGCTATTGATGGTAGTTGCACCATTCATGATCACTCCGGTGCTGAAGTTGGTTGTAGTTTCTTTGGTCAATCATCGTTTGCCTCACATGCATTAGCTTATGAGCGTAATACAATTAAGGTATCTAAAACAGCTCCTCTTGAACTGTTGGGCCCATTAGGTTGTGGTGTTCAAACGGGTGCAGGTTCTGTACTAAACGCATTAAACCCACCAGCAGGTAGTGCGATTGCAATTTTTGGAGCAGGAGCGGTAGGCTTGTCAGCGGCAATGGGTGCTGTGGTGGCTAACTGTACAACGATTATTGTTATTGATGTTAAAGAAAATAGACTGGAACTGGCAAGGGAGTTAGGTGCTACGCATACTATTAATGCAGCCGAACAGGACCCGATTGAAGAGATTCAAAAGCTGACTGGTGGTGCAGGTATTGGCTACGTGTTGGAAACAAGTGGTGTAGCCCCTGTGTTGAAGCAGGCGATTATGTCATCTTGTGTGGGTGGAGAAATTGGTATTGTAGGTGCTCCAGCTATGGGAACGACAGTTGATTTAGACATTAACCATATGCTGTTTAACCGTAAACTGCGTGGTATTGTAGAAGGTGAATCAAACTCTGATATTTTCATTCCAAGGTTAATTAGTTTATATGAGCAAGGTAAATTCCCATTCGATAAGTTGATTAAGTTCTATGACCTTGACCAAATTAACGAAGCAGCGGCTGATTCCGAGAAAGGCACAACGCTTAAAGCGATTATGCGTATTAAGTAAGCGGCGTTAGTACATAAAAAGCCAGGGCACACTTGCTCTGGCTTTTTTTTGCCTTGCTATTTAGCCGTGGGGATTAAATACTTTGGACTAAGCTTTTTTAAATAGCTCTAGCTTCGCATACTGTAAAAGCATAATGGTTTTTCCATCTTGAATATCACCTGAGTGTATCATTGAAAAGGCCTTATCAAAATCTACCTCCAATACCTCAATATTTTCTTGCTCGTGCTCTAAGCCACCACCGTCACTTGTTTTCATGTGAGGTTGATATTCAGCAATGAAAAAGTGAATGATTTCGGTAACAGCTCCGGGAGACATATAGGCTTGAAAAACCTTTTTGACAGGACCAAGCTGATAACCTGTTTCTTCTTCGCTTTCTTTTCTAATGCAGTCCTCTGGGGTATCACCATCTAAAAGCCCAGCGCATGTTTCAACCATCATGCCATTAGGGTTGCCATTAATATAAGTGGGTAAACGAAACTGCCGAGTTAAAATTAAGGAGCGTTTTTCTAAATTGTACAAAAGAACGGTAGCGCCATTTCCACGGTCATAGGCCTCACGTTGTTGGGCTTGCCATTGGCCATTTTTTTGTTGATATTGAAAGCTGTATTTATACAGTTTATACCAATCGCCAGATAACAACTTTTTAGTCAAATGCTTAATTGAAGGGTTCATGACGTTTCTTTTTGAGTCGAAGGGGTGGGTAATCATTAATGTGCTGTCTGCAGTATGCCGGATTGGTGAGGTGGGATCAAATGGAAAACCAGTGATAAACTGCACCTGCATAGCAATATTGGAACAGTTTAAGTAATGCTAGACTCAAGGTATGATGGTGAAATTATTCTTACGTTCAAGAGGCAAAATGTTACTTATTAAACAGCTATTTACACGATACACTTTAATGCTATTAGTAGTGTTTGGTTTTAATTTAGGCGTGGCGAATTCTTCAGAGATTAACGTCTTAGATATACAGCAACAAGGCATAAAGTATCTAAACAACCCTTCGGCTAATATATTTTCAAGTGGTCAGCCGAGTGAGCAACAGTTGAAAAACTTGAGTAAGCTGGGAGTGTTGCATGTTATTAATTTACGCCCAAA
>JAHRWG010000268.1 GCA_019090295.1 Cycloclasticus sp.
CCCGTTCCTAATATTGCAGATATTGCTATTGGCACTGCATTTGTTGTACTAGGCCTAACTCTATTTATTCAAGGCTTAGAAAAAAGCCTTTTCCCCGTTGGCGAACATATGGCGTATGCCTTTGCTAAAAAAGGCAGTCTTTTTTGGCTGCTTTTGTTTGCCTTTTCATTGGGTTTTGGCACCACGGCTGCGGAACCTGCGCTCATTGCTGTTGCCGATGAGGCCGCTCGTATAGCCGCAGAAGGTGGCATGATTCATTCATCTGCCGCTGCACAGTCAGACTACGCGCTTGGTTTAAGGTTTACCGTAGCAGCTTCGGTCGGCGCAGCCATTTTAGTGGGTGTATTAAGAATCATTCGAGGCTGGCCATTACATTACCTTATTATCCCTGGCTATATTGGCGTCGTGGTGATGACTTTCTTTGCACCCGATGAGATTATTGGCATTGCTTATGACTCTGGCGGCGTTACAACATCAACCATCACCGTTCCTTTAGTAACCGCACTTGGCGTAGGCTTGGCTTCCGCCATTCAAGGCCGTAACCCCATGACCGATGGCTTTGGTTTAATTGCCTTTGCATCACTGACCCCGATGATTTTTGTTATGGCCTATGGAATGATTATATGAGCACTTGGCTAGCCGAAATTCTTTCTGTTTTTTTAGCGACCTTACGTGATGTTGCACCTATCATCATTGTTATTGTCTTCTTTCAACTGGTTATTATCCGACGGCCGTTTACTCACTTAAAAGACCTTATCATTGGCATGGCTTATGTCATCCTTGGTATCACCTTTTTTCTAGTGGGCTTAGATAAAGCACTTTTCCCACTCGGCACTGTCATGGCCGAACAGTTAACCAGTGCAGACTTCATAAACCCAAGTACCGACCAATCTATTTCTATAGCTTGGCAAGACTATATTTGGGTATACGTTTTTGGTGCTTGTATTGGGTTTGCAACCACATTGGCCGAACCATCGCTTATTGCTGTTGCGATAAAAGCCAGTCAAATATCGGCTGGGGCTATTAATGCTTGGTACCTTCGAATCGCCGTATCAATTGGTGTGGCCTTTGGCATTGCTCTTGGGACCTATCGAATTGTGAGCGGTACAGAGCTATACCTGTATATTATTGCTGGCTATATTATCGTAATTATTCAAACCCTTTTTGCCCCCAAACTTATTATTGGGCTCGCCTATGACTCGGGTGGAGTCACTACGTCCACCGTAACAGTTCCTTTAGTCACCGCATTAGGCATCGGTCTAGCAAGCTCTATTCCTGGTAGAAACCCTTTAATGGATGGTTTTGGGCTTATTGCCTTTGCCAGCCTCTTCCCTATCATCGCTGTACTCGCCTACGCTCAAATAACCGAATGGTTTTCACAACGAGTAACAAACGAACCTTCTCAAAAGGAGAATTAAAATGCATTTTAAACTTATTTTAGTCTTTGTTGATGACTCGAAAACTGACAAGGTACTTGAAGCCGCCCGAGAATTTGGGGCAACGGGTGTCACTATCATTAACAATGCAAGGGGCGAAGGTGTTAAGAAAAAGAAAACATTTTTCGGCCTAAACCTTGATACCCAGCGAGACGTCGTTATTTTCCTAGTTGAAAAACACCTAAGTAGGAATATTATTGAGGAAGTTGCAAAAGCAGGACGCTTTGATGAAGAACCCGGTAGTGGCATTGCACTTAAAATTGATGTTGAGGATGCTATCGGCGTCCTACACCAGGCCCAAGAAATTACACCTGCAATTAAGGAAGAGTTATGAGTAAGAAAAAAATAATTAGAGTTCGAGATGTTATGAAAACCGACTTTCATACCATTGATGGTAACTGCACCATAACCGAAGCGATTCATCTTATGAAACAGAAAAAAACGTCTGTTTTATTTGTCAATAAGTTCCACGAAAATGATGAATATGGCGTGATCAATGCTGGCATTATTGCCCGCCTTGTATTAGCAGAAGAGCGGTCTGCTGATCGAGTCAATGTTTATGAGATTAATGAAAAACCACTTATTTCTGTTAACCCAGACATGGATATTAGGTATTGTTCTCGTCTATTCGCTCGGTACGATCTTATGAGGTCACCTGTTATTGAAAACAATGAAATTATTGGTGTCATAAGCCCTGTTCAATTAGTCCTTGAAGGCTTATGCGGTTTGTCCGATAACTGATAATCGGCAGAGCCTTTTTGCTCTCCTTTACAGTATCAGCACGTTCAATAATTTCTAGTATAAACAGCCGGTTGACTGCCCTGGAGCGGGTCATTTACTAGGGCTTTTCTTACGTCGTCTGGGATTTCAACCGTACAGCGTTTGGTTGTATCAAAAAAAACGTTAGTGCTCTGTGAGGTAGCTAGACAGCTGTCTTTCAAAAACAAGCCGTACCCTGTTGTAATGGACTTCGTACCAAGACGAATAACTCGGGTTCCTACGTTAATAATGCCCGGGTAGTATGCTTCTTTAACATAATCAATATTGACATTGGCTAAAATAAAATCAATCGATGCATGTTGCTCGCTATTTAACAAACTGCCCAAAAACATGGTGCGGCCCGCTTCTATATAAGCTGCATAGGCAACATTATTTATATGCCCTAACGGGTCTTGGTCAGAAAAACGAATCGTAACATCCGTCCAAAATTGGAAGTTGTCTTTAACCATAAGGTTAACAGGGTCATTCATGATTATTCTACCGTCATCTCTGCTAAACGTCGCTCACGCATCAACAAAAAAACAGGTACTGCAAAGGCCACGGCAACGGTCGCCGTCAATAGGATATACACCCACCATCGAGCCATTGAAAGCCTACGCGCCTCAATATATGACCAAACAATAAACGCACCCCATATAACCAGCACATCATTGGTTAAAGAGCTTGAAGCATTGTTAATATAGGCCTGTTGAATGAAGTCACTCAGTGAGAAGCCACCTTGCTCAAACATATATTGAACATTAAAATATGACGTTAGCGTGACCCCTGCTAAAGCAAATAAAGCATAGGTTATTTGACGACTTTTTGATGAGTTGAGCATGAGCAATCCCTTTTTAATTATTTTTATGATAATAGGTCTAACAACCTGACTTTTTATTAATTCTAACAGCTCACTAAATCTTTTGGTGTTTATCTAAAACACACCTGCATTAATTCACTTTAAGCCTCTTAATAAAAAAGCCCTAATAAAGATTAGGGCTTTTAACGGTGTTATAACAAGGTACGCTATTACTTAGGTTTACCTTTCCCGCTGCCTTTTCCACCTTTACTGCCACCTGTAGAGGTGGATGTAACCGTCACAACATCTGACCAGTTGCTCCAAGCCGAAGCACCAAAGGCATTAACCGCTTGCAGACGATAATGATAGTCCCCACTTTCAAGCACCTCAGTATGTAACGTTACATCACTCGGCAGGCTAAACTGTGTTGAGCCCACCCACTTACCATTTTTAGGGTGCTTATTTTGGCGCTCCAATGTATAGCTCTGTTCATTATCAACATCAAACCAAGTAACATCTACCATGCCCGCAGACACTTCAATAGCATCTGGCGATGTAGGTGCTGATGGTGGTTGCTCACTGCCATCTTTAATAACAACATCACCGCTAACAATATTAATGGCCCCTGTTGAATCTTTAACGCTCAAAGTAACCACATACGTTCCAGCAGACGCATAAACATTGGTTGGATTCTGAGATATAGAGCTTTGTGTATCCCCAAAGCCCCACGTCCAACTTACAATCGTGTCATCTGATTGGGAGGTATCTGTAAACGAACACTGTAATAACTGACAGTCTGCACTAAATGATGCCTGCGCAGGGGTTCCTACAACAGCACTCCGCCACTGCGAAACCGCCACCCGAGTTTGGTTGATAGAGCGCGCATTATCCGCTGAATCTGAGTTCAAATAGTAAACACCTGTTGGTACGCCATTAAAGCTTAGGTCTGGATTAGAGAAAAATCGTTGTCGAGTACAGCCACCTGAGCAGTTATACGCCATGATACTGCGGAAAGTATTATTAATATCTTGGAAGCCATAGGAGTATGCATAAGCAGCCGTGCTGCCAGCATTTGCTCGATCATGGTTTGAACCCATATTATGACCAAGCTCATGCGCTGTAGAGTAATAGCCCGTCGCACAACCACTACTAACAA
>JAHRWG010000342.1 GCA_019090295.1 Cycloclasticus sp.
GTCAAGAAGATCTTGACAGACAGAAAGCGCAAGAACTTTTGAATGCAGAAACAACTGGCGCAGATAAAGCGTTGATTGAAGCAAAGTTTGCTAAGTTCAATAAGAAATTAGATCAAGAACAAAGGAAAGGACAAGTTGACGAAGCGCTTGGTGCGTTCAATGCGATTCAAGGACTTGCTGCTGGTAATGCTGAAGCAGCGAAAGCGCTTGCAATATCACAAGCAATCATCAACGGATTTCAAGGTGTGACAGCTGTTCTTGCTGCAACGTCTGTGATTCCAGAACCTTTCGGTTCTGTTGTGAAAGGTGTTTCTGCTGCGGCGATTGGTGCAACTGCATTGATCAATGTAAACAAAATTAGATCAACACCAGTTCCAACACAGAAAAAAGCTGCGCGTGGTGCTGGCTTCTTCGGTGGCGAACCACATTCACGCGGCGGAACGAAAGGTGTGTTCAGTGATGGAACGAACATTGAAGTTGAAAAAGATGAAGCCTTCTTTGTAGTAAACAAACGAAGTTCATCATTCATTGATAGAATAAACGGATTGAATCAAATGAACGGATACGGTGACGACTTCTTTGGACGTGGCGGAAAGAAGACATTCTTGCAAGATGGCGGAATCGGACTTGATGCTGTGTCATCTTCAATCCAAGAAGAACAATCTTCAGTGTCTGCTGCAGTCGAAGCAGTGTCTGCTTTGCCAGCGCCGATTGTTGTTATTCAAGATATTAACCAAGCACAAGGCGATGAAATAGAAGTCGTTTCGCGTGCTGAAGCTTAACATGTCAGAAGAATCTGAAAACATATTAACTACCTTCGAAGAACTTCAAAATCTGAAGAATGTCGGACTGTACGGAAGACTGATGAAAAAAGGAATCATTTCTTTGTCAGTGAATCTTCAGTTCGAAATTCATAATTATTTTCAAGTCCAGCTGATCACGAATCAAGAACATTCTGATTCAAAGTCAAGAGCTTATCAAGAAACAGAAGCAGCATTCAATTGTTGTGAAATGACTGTTCGAAGGGCAAACACCGCAATGAAATTATGATCGGAATAGTAGTGCCAACACGCGGCGACAGAAGTATTTTTTTATCAAGATGTTTGCAGATGATTGAAAATCAAACAATGAAAGCTGACATCGTTCATCTTGTTTCAGAAGAACCAAAG
This sequence comes from Cycloclasticus sp., assembly GCA_019090295.1. Taxonomy (GTDB): domain Bacteria; phylum Pseudomonadota; class Gammaproteobacteria; order Methylococcales; family Cycloclasticaceae; genus Cycloclasticus. The sequence continues at coordinate 1,170 of JAHRWG010000342.1, forward strand.
TCAAAAGAAAAAGACATCACCTATCGATATAAAAAAGGATTCAAGCACCTATTCAATCAAGGATGTGAAGTTGTTCTTCTTTGGGAAGATGATGATTTCTACGCAAACAATTACATTGAAGTGATGATCAAGAACTGGATCGCTGAAGGAAAGCCAGACGTGTTCGGTCTTGGTGAAACTGTTTACTATCACCTACAAAGGAAAGTTCACATGACAATGAAGCATCAATTCAGATCTTCAGCGTTTTCAACAATGGTGACAAAATCCGTTCTTGACATTGATTTTCCAGCAGACAATTATTCATTCTTAGATCTGGAAATCTGGAAGCAACTAAACGGAAAGACATTTCTTCCAGTGAATCCGATCTGCATGGGAATCAAGCACGGCGTCGGAACTTGTGGCGGACGTGGACATCTTGAAGACTTTCCGTACACAGAAGAAGATCCAGATTCTGAATTCTTGAAAGGAATTGTCGGACCAATGTATAATTCATACAAAAATCTAGTTCATCAATTAAAATAATTTTGTATTTTTGAACCATCACCAGATCAAATAAAGAGTAATAAAGAACAATCCTTTCTTTTGAATGACAGCTTTTCTGGTGGTAAGCTTAATTTGATTGAAAGGATTTGAAATTTAAAACCGCCATGTCAGAAAAAAAAGAAGAATTTATTCCAAAAATTGCAGTCGTTGAAGATGATTCAAAGATTCAAGCTGCAGCAGATGAATTTTACAAAGTATTAGGGATGAACTGTCTTGGAATGCGAATCTGTTCGCTGGAAGAAGCAATTGAACAGAAGCTTCCATTGCGTGAAGCACAGCTTCAATACTTGCAAAAGATTCCGCATGACGTTGTCATCTGTAAAGGTGTTGACGAAATGATTCCAGAAGACTACACTGATCCAGCAATTCCAGTTCACCTTCCTTCCGTAGTTTTTAAATCAGATAAAACTGAAGCTGAAGTTGATGTCGGAATTCAGAAGCAATCAAACAACGATCCATGTGCTTGCGAATCTGGAAAGAAATATAAAAAATGTTGCAAAAAATTAATAAAATGAAAGAATTAATTGATGTAGATATTGAAAATCTTGCAGAAGTTCACGGCTTGACTGTCGGAAACTATTGCTGCGTAGGTAGATCCAATTTCGTAGGTGAAAATGTTTTGATCGGAAACTATTGTGAACTAGGAAACGGAAATAAAATCAACAGCAATGCAGTGATTCAAGGTCGTGTCCGTATGGCTGACAATTGCATTGTCGGAAAGAATGTTATTGTGAAGTACGGAACAATCTTGACTTCTGGCGTGAACATTAAAAAAGACACGCTGATCGGACCAAACACGATCACCATCGGATCAACACACAAGCGAAAGACAATTCATGGAACAACAATCGGTGAAAGATGTTTCATCGGTGCTGGAACTTCAATTGCTGCTGGCGTTCAGATCTGTGATGATGTTGTTGTCGGTGCGAATTCATTTGTGAATAAAGACATCACTGAAGCTGGAACTTATGCTGGAACACCAGTGAAGAAGATTGTTGAAAAAGTTTCTTGTCCAAAATGCAACGGCGTTGACGTCTATCCTTTGGCTGGTGAAGGTCTGAATTTTTTCAGATGTGAATGTTGTGAAAAAGAATTTAAGAAATGAGTGAAGAAAAAAGAGAAAGAACGGTAAAAAAATACTACAAAGATGAATATCATCCGCAGTATAATTTGAGCAGATCAAACATTCTTCTGTATGCTGAGATCTTCAAGCTGAAGGATGTTGAAACAATCTTTGAATTCGGATGTAATATCGGAAGACACTTAAATCGATTGAACAACTTTGGATTCGATTCGTTTGGAATGGACATAAATGAAAAGTGGATCAAAGAAGCGAAGAAGAACGGACTTCTTGCACATGTTGGAAACGAAAATGATCTTCAGAAGTTAGTCATGAATAGTGTTGATCTAGTCTTCACGAATTCTGTTCTTTGTCACATGCCAGCAAAAGAAGCTGAAGTCGCAATCAATGAACTGAAAAGAATTGCAAGAAGATATGTTATCTTTTTTGAATGCGTCACGAAAGATGAAAAGTTCTGGTGGGTTCATGATTATGAAAAACACGGATTCAAGCGCGTGCTGTCTTCTGATTCACATCTAAAAGGAAAGAACGGCGCGACATACAATCTTTACTTATGCGAATTGTAATCACAACGTTAATCTGGCAACGTCCAGAAATCACGAAGATCTGGTGTGAAGCTGTTCTTCGAATCTGTGAAGCGTTCACTGATCTTCACATCAACGTTGTTGTTGCTGGAAGTGAAGGTGCTTCTTCAAGAAGATTAATTGAATCATACTTTCCAAATAGCAACACATATCTTGAAACACCGAATTCACCGCTTTCAGATAAAGCAAATTTAAGACTGCAAGAATGTCGAAAATATAAGCCAGATTACGTTTTGTTTTTGGGATCTGATGACATCATGAACAATAAAACTTTCGCTTTCATTCTTGATAAAATGAAAAGAGGTCATGACGAAATTGCGCCAATGGATCTTTATATTTACGATTCAATATCAAAACGAATGATCTATTCTGAAGGATACACGAATCACAGAAAAGGTGAACGCCTTGCGATTGGACGTGTTGTGAAGTCATCTATCTTGGACCGAATGAACTGGAAGATGTTTCAGTCTGGAAAAGACAAAGGACTTGACGGCGGATCACGAAATGTGTTGACAAGATTTGTTCAAAATCCGTACTACTATTATTTAAAAGAAAATGATTTGATGATTGTTGATGTGAAAAGCAGAATCGGACTTTCGAAGTTTATGATCAGATCCAATCACAAAGAAATTGCACCAGTAAAGATTGAAGAAATTGAAGAACACAAACTGATTAAAAAATTGTAAACATGGATATTTATGAAACGTCTGGTTATATTGTTCATCCAAGATTTCCAGAAAACAGAATTCACGAAACAGCAATCATCGGATCGAATGTTGAAATCGGAAAAGGAAACACAATTCTTCCTTATGCGGTGATCGGTCAAGCTGGATTCATTCGGAAAGGTGAAAAGCCAAAAGGAAAAGTGATCATCGGTGACAATAATACAATCGGATGTTATGTGAATATCATGATTGGATCTGAAGGAAAGACTTTCATCGGCGACAACAACTTGATCATGAATCATTCAAACATTGGACATGATGTGATGATTCAGAATGACAATGAAATCGGCGCTGGATCTATAGTGAACGGATACGCCAGAATAAAATGCAGCGTAAAAATAAAGTCTGGATGTATTATAAGAAACAGAATCGCGATTGAATCAGAAGTGACAATCGGACAAGGATCAAACGTTGTTAAAGACATTTTAAAAGCTGGAACATATTTCGGAAATCCAGCTGAACTAAAAAAGTATAAATATCCATTACAAATAAAACCATGAAACTAGCAGCTTGTTATTCATTTTTTAATTCTGGTGAACTATTAATCGGAAGTATTGAACAAATCATTGATCATGTTGATGTTGTCATCATTTGTTTTCAGATGCAATCAAACGTCGGCGAAATAATGGACTACGATGATTCGCAAGTCCTTCGTGAAATAGAAGAATTCAATGATAAAAAAATTCACTTTCTTCCATTTAGTCCAGACACTTCATTGAATCCAAAAGTGAACGAACGCGCAAAGCTTCAGCTGCGGATTGATTATGCTAAAAAATTAAACTGCACGCACTACTTTGGATCAGCTTGTGATCACTACTATAAGCCAGAAGAATTTCTTGCAGCGAAGAAGAAATGTTTTGAACTTGGTGTTGATGTGACATTGACAAAAATGTTCACGTATTATAAACATCCGACAATGCAGCTTGATCCGATTGAAGACTATCTTTGTCCGTTCATCTGTCGAATATACCCAGACACGAAAGTTGTTGCTGAAAACAATTATGAAGCGCGTGTTGATCCTTCTGTCAGAATTTCACCAGCGAAGTCATTCTATACATTTGAACAGAACGAAATCATGCTTCACCATTTTTCAATGGTACGAAACGACATCAGATCAAAATTCAGAAATGCTGCAGCTGCACAAAACTGGAAGCACAAGATTGACGGATTTGTGAAAGAATACGATGAAGCGAAGATTGGTGATCTGATCAGCTACTTTAAAAACAGAAAGCTTGTTGAAGTTCCAGACTATTTCAATATCAAGTAAAGCGTCAAGAACCAGAAGAAGATGTTCATCCATCCTAAAAATGTAACGATAAGAAATTGACGAATGATTCTTTTTGAGAATTGAACAGTGTTCTTTCCTTCCTTCTTGAATTTCGCATGAATTTTTCTGACATCCTTTCGCCAGTTCAAGCAGCCGATGAATCCGACAAAATACAAAATGATGATAGGTGATATTAAAATTTTAAATATTCGAAACAATAAGTGTGCGATGTTTTTCTTCTTCATAATGATCTTAATTTGCTACCTTCCGAAACATTGATTTTAACTTTCTTTGATCTTAAATAGTCGAACAGCTGCTTGAAGTCCTTCAGCGCAATTTCAAGCTTGTTGTTCATGAAATTTGGATGCGTATTGAAGTCAGCGCCAAAAATATTGATTTCAGTCGCGCCGTGCTTATACGCCAAAACAACAGCAACGAATGTCGAATTATTGGAATAAGGAACATCTTGTGTTTCTATTCCTTTTATTGATCCGCGCGGACCAGACAAGTTGATCATCTGAACGTTCTTCACTTGTCCTTTCCATTCTTCATGATGTGTGTAGAATTTAGAATGTGTTGACTTTGAAATTGATTCGAATCGTTCTGGTGTGAAAGCGCTTATTCTGTCAACACAGACAACAACATCAACTTCATGATGCTTGTGAATATCATTCACACCTATTCTGAAATTATCTGAAGGAACAAAGCTTTGCAAGCTTTCGCCTAATCCTAGCACATCGACTTTCATTGATTAATTTTTTTGGTGTTAACTCTAATAAAGAAACTTCTTTGAAATCTTTATACGAAGGATTGAATTTCACATTCGCAGCAATTTGCTTCAGCATGTCATCTTTTGGATCTATGATCAAGATGTTCGAATGAATGTTGTTTCTGATTTCTATGCCTTTTTTTGTATTGTGAAGAAATTGCATCTTTCCGTCGGTTTCACTACGAAAAACATATTTATGTTTGATCAATTTCTTTTTCATTTTTCAAATGTAACATATTTTTGTTAGATTATTCCGAAACTTATATTCTATTTTTGAACCATGAACAAGATAGCACATATTTACATAATCGGACAAATTGGATCAACAGAAGATTCAGACGGTGTTGAATTGCAAGACATAGTTCTTCAGATGGAAGCACAAAAAGATGCCGATGTTTATCATGTTCACATCAATTCTGGTGGCGGTGATGTTGAAACTGGAAGATTGATTGCTGAATACCTTGCAAAACAATCGAAGCCAGTTATGACAATTGCAGAAATTCTTTGCGGATCAATCGCAACTGAAATTCATCTTGCTGTTGCTTTAGAAGACAGAAAGATTGTTGCTGGAACAAAGTACTTCATACACAATCCGCTGATTCAATCTGTTTCTGGTGATGCAAAAACATTATCAAAAGCAGCTGAATATGTTAAGGTATATGAAAAGGAAATGCTTGCCATGTATGTGAAAGCGACTGGAACAGATAAAGCTGCTATTGAAGGTTTAATGGCGCAAGAAACATCATTGACTGATGAACAAGCGAAAACACTTGGATTTGTTTCTGAAATAATTGAAGGAACTGAATTGAAAGCTGTTGCTTTTGTTAAGCCAGAAAAAATTGACAAGTCAAATAAAGAAGATAAAAACATTTTAAATAAAATTGAAGCCATGAACAATGACCTTATTAATAAAGTGAAAGCAATAGTTGCTGATGTACTACCGAAAAAAGAAGAAGCAAAAAAAGTTGAAGCTGGAATGATCGCGACTGATGGTGGCGAATTATCTTATTCATCTGAAGGTGAACTTCCAGAAGTAGGTGAAGTTGTGATGATTGGTGATGAAGTTGCACCAGCTGGAAACTATAAAGATGACAACGGAACTGTCATTGTTGTTGGTGAAGAAGGAAAAGTTGCTGAAGTGAACGCTGAAGCAGAAGAAGATGTTGAAGCAACTGTTGAAAGCTTACAAGCTAAAATTGAAGAAATGGAAGCTGCTGCAATTACTAAGGAAGAAGAAATGCTTGCTTTGTTTAAGAAAGAAACTGATGATTTGAAAGCATCAATCGGATCTGATTTTGTGCCGAAAGCAGAAAAGAAGAAATTCGTGAACGCTAAGAAGAAGGA
>JAHRWG010000269.1 GCA_019090295.1 Cycloclasticus sp.
TAAAACTTTTATAGGACTATCATGAAAAAATCCGCATTTATTCTGATGCAATACATACTCCCTCAGCATTTGCTGTCGGCCCTCATGCATAAAATTGCGCGCTGTAAAGCGAACTGGTTTAAAAACTTTTTAACCACTCAGTTCATCAAGTTATTCAACGTTAATATGTCTGAAGCAGCTGAACCAGACCCGGAGCAATATGAGCATTTCAACGCTTTTTTTACCCGTCATTTAAAAAATGATGCACGTCCGTTAGACGATGTTGAAAACAACTTAGCATCACCAGTAGATGGTACTGTTAGCCAACTGGGCCAAATTACTAACAGCCAAGTTTTTCAGGCTAAAGGTAAACACTTTAATTTAGCTGCCTTATTGGGCTCAGACACAATGACAGCTGACTTTGAAGATGGTTCGTTCAACACTATTTATTTGTCACCTAAAGATTATCACCGTATTCATTTCCCTACCGATGGGAAACTCAAAAAAATGGTGCATATTCCTGGCGATTTATTTAGTGTCAATCAAACAACCGTTGAAGCTGTAGATGAGCTATTTGCCAGAAACGAACGTGTTGTTGCTTTTTTCGATACGCCTGCCGGCCCAATGGCGATGGTTATGGTTGGCGCTATTTTTGTTTCAAGCATTGAAACGGTTTGGCATGGTGAAGTGACGCCACCTCGCCATAACCAAGTTAGACGCTGGACATACGAGGATAGCGCTCTAAGCTTTAACAAGCATGATGAAATGGCCTTTTTCAATATGGGCTCCACGGTTATTTTACTGTATGGAAAAGATGCTGTTTCTTGGGATGATGAGCTTACCGCAGGACAAACAGTTCGCCGCGGCCAACCTATCGGCCATATCAACAAGTAATGATAACTAGCCATATAAAAACCTCTTTTGTTTTTATATGGCTTTTTCTTTTTAGCGCGACCCTGATTTGGTCTAGTATCCAACCAAGTGATCGACTAACTTGGCTTTTGGAAGTCCTCCCCGCCATCATTGCAGTGCTTGTTTTAGCTTATACGTACCGCACCTTTCCGTTAACACCCGTTAACTATTTTTTAATTTTATGCCACTGCATCATTTTAATGATTGGCGGCCACTACACCTATGCAGAAGTCCCCCTTTTTAATGACCTTGCTGACGTGTTAAATACCACCCGTAACAATTATGACAAGCTGGGCCACTTTGCACAGGGGTTTGTACCTGCGCTCGTTGCTAGAGAAATTTTCATCCGCCTTAACGTGCTAAAAAATACCCGTTGGATGATTTTTTCCATTATCTGCTTTTGCCTTGCATTCAGTGCGTTCTATGAACTAATTGAATGGTGGGTTGCTCTCTTAGCAGACTCAAATGCACAGGATTTTTTAGGGACACAAGGCTATATATGGGATACCCAATCAGATATGGCTTGGGCTTTAATCGGTGCGATCAGTTCGTTAGTCCTGTTATCACGCATACATGATAAGCAGTTAGGCTCTCTCAACCGGAAAACTCAACACCTCATCAATCGACGCCGCCTGACTCATTAACATGAGTAAACGATCGAGGCCTAAAGCGACCCCTGAACAGGCTGGCATACCTGCCCTTAAAGCGGCTATCAAATTCTGGTCAATCGGCACTTTAGCTTGAGCAGCTAACTCTCTTTCCTTGAGATCTTGCTGAAAACGCATTTCTTGCAAGTCTGCATCTGTTAGCTCTTCATAACCATTAGCCAGCTCTACGTTATTAAAATATACTTCAAACCGTTTAGCTGTTTGAGGGGAGTCATCCGTCAACTTAGCTAACATCGCCATGCAAACTGGGTAATGACTGACAAAATACACCTGCTCTTTTAACAGCATAGGCTGAATGTATTGGCTAAAAACATAATCTAAGCCATTGGCTATACTCTCACCACAAATAGTGGCTGCCTCTGGGTTACCTTGAGCACTGGCATAATCCATTAACTCCTCAATTGTTGTTGCATGGGGATTAATACCGGTTATGGAAAAAAATAAGTCGTGATAACTCATCGTTTTAATAACCAATTCAGATGAAAAACAGAGACTTAGTAATTCAGCGACTTCGTCCATTAATTCCGCCATACTGAAGTTAAGGCGGTACCACTCAAGCAAGGTAAATTCAGGATTATGGAAGCGACCACGCTCAGCCTGTCGAAATGACTTTGCTATTTGGTAAATACAAGGCGAACCCGCAGCCAATAAGCGTTTCATCGCAAACTCTGGTGATGTTTGCAAATAAAGTGAGGGCCCGTCTTTCCTTAAACTGGTCGCAAAACTATCTAAGTTCACATCACAACTGGCTGAGTTTGATAAAACAGGTGTCTCAACTTCTAGCACGTGTTTTTTTAAAAAGAATGTTCTAATTACTTGATACAACTTGGCCCGCTGATGTAACAAAGCCACCGAACAAGTCGGTGGCCATTGTAGATTATCAGTCAAAATCGCTAATTAATTTTTTACACGTGCAGAGTATTCGCCTGTACGCGTATCCACTTTGATAACCTCATCAATTTGGACAAATAAAGGAACACGAACCACTGCTCCCGTTTCTAACGTTGCAGGTTTCCCACCGCCGCCAGACGTATCGCCTTTTAGTCCTGGGTCAGTATCTGTTACTTGCAACTCAACAAAATTAGGAGCAGCAACGCTCAATGGCGCGCCATTCCAGAGTGTTACAACACACTTATCTTGTTCTTTTAGCCATTTTCCAGCCTCACCAACCGCAATGGAATCTGCTGATACCTGCTCGTAGGTTTCCTCGTCCATAAAGTGCCAAAACTCCCCATCATTATAGAGGTATGACATATCCGTTTCCATAACATCAGCGGCGTCGACTGTTTCACCTGATTTAAAGGTGCGATCAATAACACGACCTGTTTTTAAATTTCGATATTTAACGCGGCTAAAAGCAGGGCCTTTACCTGGCCTAACAAATTCATTTTCAATGATTGAACATGGGTCATTATCCATCATGATTTTCAATCCGCCTTTAAAATCGTTGGTGCTGTATGTTGCCATGTTAATTCTCGTTTATAGTTAATTTTATCGATGTGAAGCTATTATAATGATTACCATGAGTAATATTGAAAAAACTTTATCTACACCTACTTGGCAAACTGAACTTCAAACTGCCTTTACTAATATCAGTGATTTACTTACTTACTTAAACTTAAGCACTGAGGCGTTAGGCCAGTATGACAAAGCAGCAGAAGGGTTCCCTTTATTAGTGACCCGTTCTTATGCATCTCGTATTCAACCAGCTAATTGGCAGGACCCTTTATTACGCCAAGTACTTCCCCACCCTGATGAGTTAGTCAATCAAGCAGACTTTATTAATGACCCTGTTGGTGACAAAGAAGCCAACATAGCACCTGGTTTACTGCAAAAATACCAAGGCCGCGTATTAGTTATTACGACAGGAGCATGCGCTATCCACTGCCGGTATTGCTTTCGCCGAGAGTTTCAGTACTCAGGCAATAGTGCTCATCAATCGCAATTAGAATCTATTCAGCAGCACCTAGTTAAGCACCCTAATATTCATGAGGTTATTCTTAGTGGTGGAGACCCCTTAATGCTGAGTGACACTAAGTTTAGTGCGCTCTTTGATTTTTTAACCAACCTATCTCAAGTTAAACGTATCCGTCTACACACTCGCTTGCCTGTTGTGTTGCCCAGCCGCATTACGCCTGAGCTACTGACAACGCTTCGCGCATCTCACAAAAAAGTTATTATCGTTATACATTCTAATCACCCGAATGAGTTGAGTCATGATGTGGCTAACAGCCTACTCTCCCTAAAAAATACGGGCGCTACCTTACTTAATCAGACTGTTTTTTTAAAAGGTATTAATGATGACCCAAAAACACTTATTGAGTTAAGCGTGCGCTTATTTGATTGCCATACACTTCCTTATTACTTACATGTACTTGATAAAGTCACCGGCTCCGCACATTTTGACTCTAAGATGCATCACATTCATCACGTCTATCAACAAATACAAAAAGAGCTTCCCGGCTATTTGGTTCCTAAGCTTGTTAAAGAACTGCCAGGTGAACCCAATAAAACGCAGTTAAACCTGCCATCATTAGCTTAGTTTTATTCCCATCAAATATGGCGCATAATGCAGTATAGGTTTTTATGATGAGCATAAAAATTATCAATCATTAATGGTAAAAAAATGAGCATACAAAAAGAGTTCACGGATAGAATCTCCTCATCAATTGTTAGACATAATGCCGACTTGCCGTTTAAGCCTACATTACACGCCTATCAAGCGTGGGAAGCTGAACTGCCTTTATTAAATATAGAACTGTCTTTCAACCTCTTTAAGCAAGCAATCCAAGGCACTCTATCCAGCGCTATACCAGCGACCGATAAACTTGACCTTGCTGAAGCTGCAATACCTTGCTTAAACAAGTTATTAACCGCTGCAAAAAGCTATATTCAAGATGCTAAGCTTCCTTTATCAACTAGCCAAGCAGACGTTTTTTCACTATTACTGGCTACTTTAACCAGTTTCAGTCATCTCTATTTAGACATTATCTGTAGGGACAACGTCACAAAAAATCAACCAAGCAGCGCAGCATTCAAGAAGGACAAAATTAATAATGGACTGATTATATTTAGAGCACTTGAGCTATACAATGCTCGA
>JAHRWG010000270.1 GCA_019090295.1 Cycloclasticus sp.
GGTCACCTGCGGTGGTGCATCTAATCACCGTGTTGGTTTATATGATGGAATTTTAATAAAAGAAAATCATATTATGGCAGCAGGTTCCATCGCTAAAGCTGTTGAGGCAGCTCGTTTAGTGAGTGATAGCGTTGATGTCGAAGTAGAGGTTGAAAACTTAGATGAGGTGCAGCAAGCACTCAATGCTAAAGCCGATATTTTATTACTGGATAACTTTAGTTTAGACCAGTTAGCGCAGGCAGTTGTGCTAAATAAGGGAGCGGCCAAACTTGAGGCCTCGGGTAATGTGACCCTATCTACAATACGAGATATTGCCAAGACTGGTGTGAACTTTATTTCGGTGGGTGCCTTAACTAAAAATATTCAAGCAGTTGACCTATCCATGCGTATCGACCTAGATATTTAATGACTCTTTAAATCGCACCGCTAATACATCACACTTCGCACCATGTAACACAGCGTTGGCGGTTGAGCCAAGTAATAACGATATGCCATGTCGTCCATGACTGCCAATGATGATAAGGTCGCAATTATGCTCATCACAAAATTGATGAATAGTGTCAGCCGGGCGGCCTATTTCAACGTATTGTTTTTTTTCTAATAAGGCTAAAGAGCTTGTTAAGGCGCTAAGTTTTTCCTTGGAAGACGCTTCAATATCTTGTTGAATAGGCAAGTAATCTATAGAGATAGTGCTATCAAATGCATAGTTAGCAGCATCTGCAATGGGCTCAATAACATATAAAATGGATAGGGCTGCATTGTTTTGCTGGGCGACCAACTGCGCCTTTTGTAACACTTGAGCTGAGTTTTCACTAAGGTCTATAGCGACGAGAATATGCTGATAAGGGCTCATACGTTCTCCATAATGGGTTAACTGATTAACTAAGCATAGGGCTGATAGGAACAGTTTGGCAAGCGATTTATTGGATGACTGGAAAAACCTTATCAGGGTTGAGCAAATGATAGGGATCAAATTGAGCTTTAATGTTTTGCATTAACGCGATAGCTACACTATCCAACTCTAAATTAATGTAATCACGTTTTTCTAGGCCTATGCCGTGTTCACCGGAGAGGCTTCCTTTGAGGGATATGACAAGACTAAAAACATCGGCTAAGCAGGTTTTTGCGAGCTCAATTTGGTCCATTTGAACCAGTAAGTTAACATGAATATTTCCATTACCAGCATGACCAAAATTAACGATAGGGATATTGTATTTTTTTGAAAGAACCTGGAGCTCGCTAATTAATATTGGAATGTTGCTGACTGGTACAACAACATCTTCATTAATTTTTTTGGGAGCTACTTTTCTCAACGATGGTGATAAGGCTTTTCTTGCTTGCCATAATTGCTTTATTTGTTGAGGGCTGGTCGCTATTTTAACGTCAATGGTGCCCTCATTTGTGGCGCTTTCGGCAACCTTTTTAGTCATCTCTTCAAGGCCATATTGATGGCCATCTATTTCAATCATAAGTAGCGCCTTCGCTTGCTTAGGAAGCTCTAATTGAGCCTTTTCTTGAACAAGTGAGATAGCCATGTCATCCATAAACTCTAGAGCACAAGGGGTAATCGGTTGGGCCATGATATGAGCAACTGCTTTTGCAGCACTATTAACTGATGTGTAAGTTGCTTGTAGCGTAGACTTAGCCTCAGCAAGAGGTGTTAGCTTTAAGGTGGCTTGGCTAATAATGGCGAGCGTACCTTCGGATCCGATAATAAGCCTAGTTAAGTCATACCCTACGACACTTTTAGTCGTGTAGGCGCCAGTTTTAAGCGTTTCCCCTTTGCCAGTGACACAAGTAAGGCCCAACGTATTTTCTCTAGGGGTGCCGTATTTAACGGCACGTGGGCCGGCTGAATTATAGGCAAGGTTACCACCAATCGTGCAAATACCTGAGCTAGTGGGGTCAGGCGGCCAAAAAAACCCGTGTTCTGCAGCCGCTTGCTGAACAGCTAAATTACTGACCCCAGGCTCAACAACCATGACGCGGTTATCGGGGTCAACGCTGATAATATTGTCCATTTTTTCAGTCGAAAGGACAATCGCATTTTCTGGCGGAACACTGGCTCCTGTCGTACCTGTTCCTGCTCCACGAGCAGTAATGGCAACATGATGTTGCAGGCATAATTTAACGGTATCCACGATTTCTTGATGAGTCCTTGGGAAAACAACCGCAATCGGCTCTCGGTGCCGGCGGCTATTATCGTAGCCATAATTCCAGCACTCTGCCGGATCTATGAATAAGTAATCAGAGTCGAAAATATCCTCAAGTTTTAGAAGAAACGCTGCGTTGTCTTTTATCATTAACCCATGGTTTCAAATAATTGAACAACACGCTGGACACCACCTACTCGCCGAATGGTATCAACCACAGGTGAAATCTCATGAGGTTTGAGTAAGCCCAATAGGTAGACGATACCATCTTCAGTTGTGACTTTAACCCGTGTTGGATCAAACCCTGATATGTGATTAAGGTTGAAGAGCGACACTTTGACCTTGCTGGTGACATAAGCGTCACTCGTTCGTGAGACCAGTGCGCTTGGGGCCGCTATAGTGATGGCTTGATGGATTTTTTTAATGCCTGGTATGACTCGAATACGTTGCACAATCGTTTGTCGTAAACTGTCTGTTGGCGCTTCACCTGTCAGGAGGAGTAAACCATTATAACAAGTGACATTAATATGCGAATTACGCCTAATTAAGGCGTTGGAATACATAATTTTTAGCGCTTTTAACTCGATAGTTTGATCGTCAATAACGGTGCCAGTAGATCGACGATCATGGGCAATGGCCACACCTGTTGTTGCGCCACCAACGACGACTGCCGCGCAGCCAGAAAGTAAGGATAAGCTGAGTAAACTGATGAGTAAAAAAGGTGTTTTAATGGGCATGGCTTTATCCAAATAATTGATAATCAATCAGGTCGCACAAACAATGAGTGATGAGTAGGTGAGTTTCCTGAATACGGGCTGTTGAGTTTGATGGAACGCGTAATTCAATGTCCTGGTCACTTAGCAGTGATAAGGAGGAAAGTTGGCCACCATCTTTACCGGTTACGGTAATAACCGTCATGTCACGGTCGTGTGCAGCCTTAATGGCGTCGATAATATTTCCTGAGTTACCGCTGGTCGTGTAGGCAAGTAAAATATCGCCAGACTGTCCCAGTGCACGTATTTGCTTGGAGAATATTTCGTTATACGAATAATCGTTTGCTATTGACGTAATGGTTGATGTGTCAGTGCTAAGCGCAATGGCAGGCAGGCTCGGGCGTTCGCGCTCAAAGCGGTTCAGCATTTCAGAAGAAAAGTGTTGTGCATCACCTGCAGAGCCACCATTCCCACAAGATAAAACCTTATTGCTGTTAAGTAAGCTTTGAACGATAGTCTGCGCAGCTGTTTCAATGTGAGGGGCTAATAGTTCTACTGCATCATGTTTGGTTTGAATGCTATCAGTGAAATGTTGATAAATTCGTTCTTTTAAACTCATGTTAAAACTCATCAAATGCGTTGGTTATCCATTGTATCTCATGCTGAGTATTCGAGGGTGAAATAGCCACTACATCAAAGCGAAAGCCTAAGGTTGTTGAAGAGTTAGCAATATAGTGCTGAGCGCACTTAATCAGTTTTTTTTGTTTTCGGTGGTCAACAGACATGGCTGCGCCACCAAATTGATTCGAAGAACGAAACCGAACTTCGACAAAGACGATGTGGCTCTCATCTTTCATAATGAGGTCAATCTCACCAAGGCGAGTACGGTAGTTACGGTCAACTAAACGTAAGCCTTTTTGTTTTAAAAAATCCAAGGCCATGTCCTCAGCTAGCTGCCCCCGTTTTAGACGGCTAAGCTTGTCGAACATTATAAAGGCGAGGTTGAGCTAGGGCTGGAGTATGACGGTGTGATGGCTGGGGTATTAGGGAGATTGATGGCCGTTTCAATATGTGGGGCAAGGCCTAGGGAGTTTATTCGACCACGTTTAAATTGCCCGCAGTTTAATTGTCTATTAATGTGGCCATTAGTTTTCATCGATAAAATACCCGTTTTGCCCATGAGACGCGCCAATTCTTGTGTACGCATACGTGCAAGGTGAGGAATTAATTGGTATGCATCGTAGCCCAGTGCTGTTAAACGGCGGTGGGAACCACGTGATGTTGACCATAATTGTAGCGTATCAGTGGGTTTTTCTTTGGCGGTATTAGTTGGCTCAATTAGCCAAGGCATGTCGCAAAATAACACACCATCTAGATCACGGTTAGCGATGGTGTTTAACTCACCAGCATAAATTTTGGGCGTGCTGTATACAGCCAGCTGAGTGGCCCGGTGGAAGCGTAGCTGTGGCTTAATAAGACGGCCTTCGCGTGGAGCGGCAATCAAAAATAGGAAATCTGCATCATGACGGCGTCTATCTTCAAACTGCATGCTTAAATTAAGTCGATGCCGTAGGCGTTTAAAGCGATCGATACTTTGGTCAATAGTCAGTAACTGCTTAATAGATGTGGAATAGTCAGCCTCTTTTAATGGGTATGTCTGTGTCGCCAACACGTTTCCACCTAATTGCGCCCATTGTTGAGAAAAGTGCTGTGCGAGTCGGTCACCATAAGCCGACTGAGGTGAGAAAACGAGGGCGTTTTCATGCCCTTTAAGCCAAGCCAAACTGAGTACCTGTGTAATGTCATCTTCGGGAGAAAGGGAAAATTCATAATAATTTTGAAGATAGTCGTCGCGCCCTTTATTGAGTGAGATAACTGGAATGTCTAGCTGGTTAAGGTTAGCCATAGCTAAGGTATTGGCTTTATCCAAGGGACCAATGATTGCACTAATATTGTCATTAATCGCTTGGTTATACAGTGCCTCAATTGTGGCGGAAGAGGTGTCGTAGAAGCGTATGTTCATTGCCCATTGGCTAGACAGTTCAAAAGCAGCACTGATAAGCCCGTTTTTAATACTCTGAGCAGCAGATGCAAAAGGGCCTTCTGTTGGCAAGAAAACCCCGACCCTTTTAGCCGGTTTGAAATTTAGGCGAGCTTGGTTTGCTAAAATAGATAAAAGCTCACTGTTAGCTGGGTGAGATGGGTTGATCACTTTCCAGTCTTTGATATCCGTGCTGTTTGGATTAAGAATGCCTTGTTTTTTAAGAATCATGGACAGCTCAACCCAGCCAATCATATTGCTATTACTAGAGCTGCGTAAAAACTCTAATGCTTGTTGAGACAGTAGAGATAAGGTTTCTAGTACGGTCACTTGGTTTTTAAGTTTGTCCTTTGAGTCAATGATAAGAAAATCAAGTTTAAGGCGTTCATTCACACTCTCAACGAGGTTACCGGCTTGAAGAAAGGCAGAACTATTTAGCTTGTGATGCTCGATTCTTTGTTGAAGATTGAGAGGCAAGCCTTCGAGTGTTGCTAGTAGTTGGTTAGCGTACCGAGGCCGCCCCTGGTTAAGTAATATTTCAGCCAGTTGTATCGTATGTTCTGGGGACAATCCAGAAGAAGGTTGAAGTAAATCATCAATTAACCGCTTAGCTGAACCTGTTTGGGCAGACTGGAGATAGGCATGAATAGAAGCGATGAGATGCTGGTGCCTTAATGAGCCTTGGCTAAGCTCAGCAGCTTGAGTAAATAAATTAGCAGCCAGTAAGTAGTCTTCTTGCGATAAAGCAACTAGGGCCTGATCTGCATATGGGTTAGACTGCGTGTTGTCAGCGCTTGGCAATATGCTTTGCGTTGCACAGCTGAGTATAAAACTGCTAACAAGCAAGAGAGCAGTTAGTTTAAGTGCTTTTAAAAAAGTATTTTTGCCGTGACTCATAAATAAACAATTTAACCGTAGGTGTGAGTAAAGATGAATAGAGTACTAAGTATCTTTTTCGAGGAGAACAATGTCAAATTTTAACGGAACCCTCTACATAGTTGCTACGCCTATTGGCAACCTTGCTGACATTACTCTGCGAGCCTTAGATATATTGAAAACAGTTGATATTATTGCTGCCGAAGATACGCGAAACAGTAAAGTATTACTACAGCACTATAGTATCACAACACCTATGACAGCTTACCATGAGCATAATGAGGACAGTAAAAGCAATTTTTTACTGAGCAAATTAGAGCAAGGGGAGTCGGTGGCGCTTATTTCAGATGCAGGGACCCCCTTAATTAATGACCCTGGCTACCCCTTGGTTGGGAAAGTGAGACGCGCCGGGTTTAAAGTGATGCCAATCCCTGGTCCGTGTGCTTTTGTAGCTGCGTTAAGTGCATCGGGAATAGCAACAGATCGTTTCTGTTTCGAAGGTTTTTTACCGAGAACATCGGGTGCTCGCAAAGCTATTTTTGAAATATTTGCCAAAAAGCCTGAAACACTCGTTTTTTATGAATCCAGCCACCGGATTGTGAAATGCATGAGCGATATACAAGAGGTTTATCCGTCGACACGAAAAATATCCATTGCGCGGGAGTTGACTAAAACGTTTGAAACAATCGTGATGGGCTCTATTGAAGAGGTGCAGGAATTACTGATATCCGATAACAATATGCAGCGTGGTGAGTTCGTTGTTTTAATTGAAGGTTACGATAAAAAGACTGCCAAAGACAGTGGTCTAACGGATGAAGATATTGAACTCTTATCAACATTGTTAACGGAATGTTCAGTAAAAACAGCCGTTAAATTAGCGGTTAAGTTAACTGGGCAGGCTAAAAAAGAACTATATAAAGCAGCCCTAGAGGTAAATGCTAACAATGAAGCGGATTAACATTGCTCGTTCGCCCAATAGTTTGTAAACTGCACGCGGAGTTGGCTAGACAGTCGCTCTGCGCAAGCAGGGAGGAAAGTCCGGGCTTCATAGGGCAAAGTGCCAGGTAACGCCTGGGGGGCGCGAGTCTACGGAAAGTGCAGCAGAAAGCAAAC
>JAHRWG010000271.1 GCA_019090295.1 Cycloclasticus sp.
GAGTGATAAAACGTCAGTCATTTTTATTGCTAACCCTAATAACCCAACAGGTACATGGATAGACCCTGATGAGTTAGATGCTTTTATTAATAAAATTCCAAGTAATATTATTATCGTACTAGATGAGGCATACGGTGAGTACCTTGACATTGGGCAATGCCCTGAGACGACTCAGTGGATCAAAAAATACCCAAATCTGGTCATTACTCGGACCTTCTCTAAAGCGTATGGATTAGCAGGGTTGAGAATAGGCTATTCAGTAAGCCACCCAGATATTGCGAATCTACTTAATAGAGTTCGACACCCTTTTAATGTTAATTCATTAGGTTTGGTTGCTGCTGAGGCTGCCTTAAAAGACGAGGCATATATTGAACAAAGCCGGATTCTTAATAAGGCTGGGTTAAAACAGCTTGAACAAGGATTTAAACAGCTAGGCTTAAACTATATCCCCTCTGTTGGTAATTTTATCAGTGTTGAGTTTGGCGAAAATGCAGCTCAGGTCTACAATGATTTGTTAATGGAAGGGGTTATTGTTAGGCCGGTCGCAGGCTATAACATGCCTCGTCATTTAAGGGTGTCGGTTGGCTTAGAAAGTGAAAATCAACAGTGTTTGCATGCGTTGGCTAACGTCATAATTTAATGTTTAACAAAATTTGTATTATCGGGGTTGGGCTCATTGGTGGTTCGATCGCAAGCTCATCGCGAAAACATGGATTATGCCGGGAAATAGTAGGGGTTGGCCGGAATGAGGAGAACCTACAATTAGCCGTTAAATTAGGTGTAATTGATCGATATGAACTGTCCATTAAACAGGCCGTTAAGGACGCTGATGTTGTGGTGTTATGCACACCGGTCGGTTCATTTAAAAAAATACTAGAAGAGTTAAAAGAAAACTGGTCAGCAAACTGTATCTATACTGATGTAGGGAGTACCAAAGAAAGCGTAGTGACTGCATTAGAAGGCGTGTTTGGTGATATTCCTGAAAACTTTGTTGCCGCACACCCAATAGCGGGTTCTGAAAACAATGGGGTTGCTGCTGCAACCGATCACTTATTTGAGAATAAGCGCGTCATTATTACGCCTGTCAAACAAACTGACCAGGTTAAACAGAAGCAATGTGCCTTATGGTGGGAAGGAATGGGTGCCAGCGTGTCAGAGATGACGGTTAAGCACCATGATGAGGTGTTTGCAGCGACCAGTCACCTGCCGCACGTATTAGCCTATACATTAGTTGAGTTGCTGAAAAATAAACAAGATGAGCAAGAAATATTCGAGTATGCGGCTGGAGGCTTTAAGGACTTTACCCGAATTGCTTCAAGTGACCCGGAAATGTGGGCGGATATTTGTGTTGCCAATGGGACGCAGTTGGTAAAAATAATGAAAGAATTAGAACGAGTTAACCAAAAGGTATCATCCTTAATTGAAGCAAAAGATAAACAAGGCTTACTAAAAGTGTTCGAGTCAGCTCGACAAGCACGTGCGTATTTTTTAAGCCTTTAACATAGATAAAAATAAATGATAACAATGATTTCTAGCCCCAGTGCAGGCTTAAAAGGCACATTTCGCGTTCCTGGTGATAAATCAATATCCCACCGCTCAATTATGTTAGGTAGTTTAGCCAACGGTATTACTGAAGTCAGTGGTTTTTTAGAAGCCGATGATGCATTAGCAACGTTAAGTGCATTTGAGCAAATGGGTGTAAAAATTGAGCGTATAGAAACAGGGAAATTACGTATTCATGGCGTTGGTTTACATGGGTTGAAAGCGCCCCAAAATACGTTAGATGTTGGGAATTCAGGAACATCCATGCGTTTGTTGTCAGGCATTTTGGCTGGCCAACAATTTGATAGTGTGCTTACAGGTGACCGTTCACTGACTAAGCGCCCAATGAGGCGAGTGCTAGATCCCCTTAGTCTTATGGGTGCAAATGTAGAAAGTACAGCATTAGGAACATCACCATTAAAAATTAAAGGGAAGACAGAGTTAACAGGCATTCATTATGAAATGCCAATGGGAAGTGCACAGGTCAAATCATGCCTTATGTTGGCTGGTTTGTATGCAGCAGGTACAACCACAATAGAAGAACCAGCTGTCACAAGGGATCACACTGAGCGTATGTTGCGAGGTTTTGGTTACCCAGTAAGTACCAATAAAAACGTGGTCTCACTTGAAGGCGGTGGGGCGCTTACGGCAACATCAATTGATGTTCCAGGTGATATATCATCCGCTGCTTTCTTCATGGTGGCTGCATTGATAACACCTAATTCCGAGATCACACTGGAGCACATTGGAATCAACCCGACACGTACTGGGATAATAGATATATTATTAAAAATGGGTGCAGATATTTATTTAGATAATGAGCGCTTAGTGGGTGGTGAAAAGGTCGCGGATATCCATGTAAAAAGTAGCCAGCTGATAGGCATACAAGTGCCGGAAGATTTGGTCGCTTTAGCAATAGATGAGTTTCCTGTTATTTTTATAGCTGCTGCCTACGCAAAGGGTACAACAGTGGTGACAGGGGCTGAGGAGTTACGGGTCAAAGAAAGTGATCGAATTCAAGCAATGGTCGATGGTTTACAGTCATTGGGAGTTAATATTGAAGGAACATCTGATGGAGCGGTGATAAAAGGTGGTCTTGTACAGCCTGGCTCCATTGAAAGCTTTGACGATCACAGAATAGCAATGGCTTTTGCAGTAGCAGGTTTAAACGCAGAAGGAACGGTCACAGTCAATAACTGCGAGAATGTAAGCACATCATTTCCAGGGTTTGTTGAGTTAGCAACTGACTGTGGTTTTAAGTTGAAAGCGCAATGAGGGCTGGAAATAAAAACGCTCCAGTCTTAACCATTGATGGGCCAAGCGGATCTGGGAAAGGAACAATATCGAAAGCCATCGCTGAGCAGTTAGGTTGGCATTACCTCGATAGTGGAGCAATCTACAGAGCACTTGGGATTGCGGCAAAATTAAATCATACAGATTTAACCAGTGATATTGCGCTGGCAAGGCTGGCCGAGGAAATAGACCTTGAATTTAAACCAGTATCGACCGCTAACTGGGGCGTTTTTCTCAACGGAGAAGAGGTGGGGCAGCAACTTCAGTTGGAGGAAGTTGGCGATATTGCATCAAAAATTGCTGTTTTCCCAAAAGTTCGAGAGAGTTTGCTAGCGAAGCAACAAGCATTTCAGCAACTTTCGGGTTTAGTGGCCGACGGCAGAGACATGGGGACGACCGTGTTTCCAAATGCAACCTATAAAGTCTATCTAACAGCCAGTGCTGAAGAGC